>JAKAXS010000049.1 GCA_021816505.1 Pseudomonadota bacterium | reverse complement strand
TGTTTACCTGAGTGAGAAGCTTGGGGGAGCTAGATGTGCCTTTGATATCGATATCCGCTTAGGCGGATCGATATCAAAGGCCCTCTAGCCGGGGAGAGCGCTCCGCGCTCCCCGGACCCCTCCCGGTCAGGATGCAGCTAGTCGCTGCGTCCCGAACCCAACCTGGATGAGGCGTAAGATATGGCAAAACGTCGAACACACGCATCGGCAACACGGAGCCGACAAGTCTGCGTCCGGCTGACGGATGACGACTACAACGCAAGGAAACGTGAGGCCGCCGAAATGGGTCTCACCGTATCCGGACTGTGCGAGCTGCTGGTTCTAAACAGACGCCTCAAGGTCCAGAGCGGACCCCGTTATCGTCCGATGGATCCGACGACGCTGCAGGAGCTCCGCCGCATCGGCGTCAACATCAACCAGATTGCCCATGCATCCAATGCGGGCCTGCCGGTCGACGCACAGCTCGCAGCGAGGAATCTCGGGCGTACGCTGGAGTGTCTTCTGGCTTCCGAACTGTTCGCGCAACGAGCTGAAATTTGCCGAGTGAAAGAAGACGCTGATGATTCCCAAGATGCACACGCGCGGGACGTCTTTCAAAGGAGCGTGCGCCTACATCCTGCACGATCCGAAGACGACCACGCGTGATCGTGTCCTCTTCAACGACACATGCAACACGGTCCTAGACGCTGACAATGCGTGGGTCGAGATGTTCGCGACAGCCCGCGATCAGTCCGAACTCAAGAAGGCCGCAGGACAGGATGCTCGTGGTCGCAAGAACACGAAGCCTGTCCTGCACATCTCCCTGTCCTGGGCCGCGGATGAAAAGCCCGATCATGACCATATGAAAAGCACGGCCAGGTCAGCGCTTGATGCGCTCGGCCTGTCCGAGCACCAGGCGGTAATGGCGGCGCATGGTGATAAGGACCATCTGCACATACACATCGTGGTCAACACAATCCATCCACTCACCGGGATGACGGCGCCTCTCAAGTACACCAAGGAGCGCCTTTCGCGCTGGGCGGAAGCATACGAACGCATTCACGGCATTCACTGCGAACAGCGGATCGAGAACAATCGCAAGCGTGACGAGGCTGTCCGCGCAAGGGAGGCGAGTGCGCTCTTGATGAATGCCAGTGAACTTCCAGCTCAAGCCCCCCTTCCCTACGTCCCCGTCAAATATCAGGGCCCCAATCGCCGGGAATGGTTCGACCGCAAGGAGATTTCTGACCGCATGAAGCGGTTGAGGGCCGAGCTGGACCTGGTCCATGCTCCGCACCGCGCTGCTCTCCGGCAAAGGCAAGACGCAGCTTTCAAAGACCTTCAGCGCAATACCCGCGCAGCTCTTGAGCACGCGCGTGCCGGCGTGCGCCAGAATTACAAGCCTCAGTGGCGAGAGATGTATCGTCAGCAGAAGCGCGAGCTCCGGTTCGTCGCTCAGACTGCAACCCTGTTCGAGCGAGCAGTCTTTGTGTTCGCGCAACGCGACCGGCTCGGCCGCAGCAAGCCAATCTCGTTTCGAACAGCCGCCGAGCTGATACGCAGGCCCTCCAAGCTTCTGGCCAGACTGGAGGCGGTCTACGAACGCGAACGCCGAACACTGGCTCGTACGGAAAAGGCTGACTTAAGCGTCTACCACGAACGCATCTGGCAGCAGCACAAAGTCCGTATCGGCAAACTTAAAGATGAGCAGGCGTCCGAGCGGACAGCGCAGCGTGAGGATCACTTCATCGCGACGAGAGCCATCACTCTCGAATTGGCGAAGGCCTCACTCAGCGCAGAGTCCCAAGCCACTGCCGCCAATCAAAATTTGCAGGCAGATACAATCAAGGAGCAGATGCACGAGTGGCGAAAACGCAATCAGGATCGGGATTTTGGCCGGGAGATGTAGCGGTGACATCCTCGACATTAAGTAAAATAACTTTTACATTATCACCATTAGTGTAAATGATAATGATCATTGCTTCTTGACGCTTGACCTGAGCCAGGTTCATAATGTAAAGTAATATTTACGCTAATCCATCTATCGTCAAAGTTACTTTCCAATGAGAACGTCACGCGCCAAAACAGCACTGCCAATCCCGGTCCGGAGCGCCCTGCGCAAGCTCGGTGCCGACATTTCTGTTGCGCGCAGACGTAGGCGAATACCCGCAAGCCTGATGGCAGAGCGCGCATTCACGACGCGTCCCACCCTGGCGAAGATCGAACGCGGCGATCCTGGCGTCTCGCTGGGCGTGTACGCGTCAGTTTTGTTTGTTCTTGGGATGACAGATCGTCTCGTCAATCTGGTCGACCCTGCGCAAGACCCTCTCGGGCAGTCGCTTGAAGAAGAGCGTTTGCCCAAGCGCATCCACGCTCCGAGGAGCTAGGTGATGCAGCAGGAGCTTCTGGTTTATGCCGACATTGATGGATCGCCCGTTCTGGTAGGCCGGCTGTGGGCGCGTGAGCGCAACGGCCGCGAATCCTCCTCTTTTGCTTATGATTCTGCATGGCTGAAGCGTAAGGACGGATTTGCGCTCTCGCCGACGCTGATGCTCTCTGCCGGTCAGTTCCAGGCTCAGGGTCTGCCTGCAGTGTTTGGTGACACGGCGCCTGACAGCTGGGGTCGGAAGCTGATGCTCAGGCGCGAACGTGCGCGCGCGCGGAAAGCCAAAACACAGCCCAGAACCCTCTTCGACATCGATTATCTCTCCGGTGTCGACGATCGCACGCGGATCGGCGCCCTTCGTTTCAAGCAGGCTGAAGACGGCGATTTTCTCACCACGAACGGCGAACCCGTTCCACCTCTGATCTCTTTGCCGCGGTTGCTTTCCGCAACGCATCGCATCGAGCGCGACGAGGAAACAGAAGAGGATCTCCTTCTTGTTCTTGCTCCTGGCACATCGTTGGGAGGGGCCAGGCCGAAGGCGACGATCCGTGATGCTGACGGACGGCTGCTGATTGCCAAGTTCCCGAAACGCGACGATGACTGGCCGGTGCCGCTGTGGGAGGCTGTGCTCCTGCGTCTGGCCGAGCAAGCCGGTCTGAATGTTCCTGCATGGCGACTGGAAGAGATCGCTAGCAAGTCCGTGCTGCTGGTCACGCGATTTGACCGTGGAGCAAGCGACAAACGAATTCCCTTCATGTCGGCGATGACAGCTCTCGATGCTACCGACCATGGGCCTCAGCGCAGCTATCTGGAGATCGTTGACGCCCTCCGTCAGATCGGATCGAAACCGGAAGCGGATCTCGAAGAACTCTGGAAACGTGTGGTCTTCAACATCCTGGTCTCGAACACGGATGATCACCTGCGCAACCATGCCTTCCTGCATGATCGATCAGGCTGGAGACTGGCGCCTGTGTACGACCTCAATCCCTGCCCGGTCGATGTGAGGCCAAGAGTTCACGCCCTTGCCATCGACGAGGCAGATGCAACAGCGTCTCTCGAAACGGCGTTTGAGGTGGCTGAGATGTTTGGCCTCTCGTCCCGGCGTGCAAAAGCGCTCGCGGGTGAGATTGGCAGCGTCACGGCACAATGGCGCTCAGTCGGCAGCTCGTTTGGGCTGACTGGCAATCAACTCGACCGGATGGAATCCGCCTTCGACCATGAGGACCTGAAGCTCGCGCTGGCGTCTGCTTCCAAAACGTCTGCGAAAGGAAAGAGCGAGAAGCCGAAGGCAGCGCCGGTCAAGAAAAAGCCCGCGAAGAAGCCCGCTGCCAAGAAGCCCAAACCGGCAGCGAAGCAGGCGCGCAAACGTCGATGACACAGAACGTCAACGAACCTGGAATCACATCTCGAAACATGTCGCCGTGTGCGACCAGTGTGCGACACGCAGAAGCTCGCGCAGCGACTGGCAAGTCAAGATATTGAGAAGCTTGGTGGAGCCGAGGGGAATCGAACCCCTGACCTCTGCAGTGCGATTGCAGCGCTCTCCCATCTGAGCTACGGCCCCGGAAAGGGTGCCCGTATTTATGAGCCGGCTCAGAGGGATGTCAAGAAACGGGCGGTTTGGCGCGTCACGCCCTTGCCGGGCCCGTCTGTGGCCGGTATTGCTCTGCCTGGATTATCGGCGAGGCGAAGATTTCATGATCGAGCTGCTCGGCTTCATTAGCTATCTCATCACACTCTATATCTACATCATCATCGCGGCGGCGCTGCTGAGCGTGCTGATGGCGTTCAATGTGGTCAATCCGTACAACAATGTCGTGCGGGCGATCTATAACGGTCTCAACGCCGTGACAGAGCCGGTGCTGCGGCCCATCCGGCGCTTGCTGCCGGATACGGGAGGGATCGACTTCTCTCCCCTGGTCCTCATCCTCTTCTTGATGTTCGTGCAAAGCGTTGTGCTGCCGAACATCGCGAAGCTTGTCATCGGGCCGTGACGCCAGCCGGCGCGGGGGCGTCGGCGGACGAGGCGCTGCTACCCTATCGGGTAGCGGGCGGGTGCGTCATCGTGCGGGTGCGTCTTACACCGCGATCTTCTCTAGATGCAGTGGGTGAAATCACGCCGACGGCGGAGGGACCTGCACTCGCGGTGCGCGTGCGAGCCGTTCCTTCGGACGGCGCGGCCAACGACGCGCTGCAGCGGCTGATGGCCAGGTGGCTGGACCTACCAGCCTCGTGCGTGCGGGTGACAGGCGGCGGCAAATCGCGCGTGAAGTCGCTCACGATCGACGGCGATGCAGACCGCGTTGCGGCGCGCATCAGGGAAAGATTGAAGCCGGCAGCGGCATAACAAAGAGAAATGCAGGGAGGATTGTTCGATGTCTGAGGCCAAGGTGATCGACGGCAAGGCCATTGCCGCAACGGTTCGCGCGGACGTCGCCGCGGAAGTGAAGAGACTGCAGGCCAGCCACGGGCTGACACCGGGCCTCGCCGTCGTGCTGGTCGGTGAAGATCCCGCGAGCAAGGTGTACGTGAAGAACAAGGCGGCCCAGACCGTGGAGTGCGGGATGAATTCCTGGGAACACAAGCTGCCGGCGGAAACACCCGAGGCCGATGTTCTCGCGCTCGTTCAGAAGCTCAACAACGATCCGGCCTGCCACGGCATCCTCGTGCAGCTGCCGCTGCCGAAGCACATCAATTCCGAGAAGGTTCTGAACTCGATCAATCCGGACAAGGACGTCGACGGGTTCCATCCGGTCAACGTCGGCCGCCTGTGGATCGGCGAAAACGCACTCGTGCCGTGCACGCCCACCGGCTCCGTCATCCTGGCGAAGACGGTGATGCCCGACCTCAAGGGCGCCAACGCCGTTGTGATCGGCCGCTCCAACATCGTAGGCAAGCCTGTTGCCGCGCTTCTGTTGCGCGAGCACTGCACGGTGACGATCGCGCATTCGCGCACCAAGAACATCGAGGATGTCGTGCGTGCCGCCGATCTGGTCGTCGCCGCTGTCGGCATTCCGGAAATGGTGAAGGGGTCTTGGATCAAGCCGGGCGCTGTGGTGATCGACGTCGGCATCAACCGCGTGCCGGCTGAGAACGGCAAGACAAAGCTGGTCGGCGACGTCGCCTATGAGGAGTGCGCCAAGGTGGCCGGTGCGATCACGCCTGTGCCGGGCGGCGTCGGTCCGATGACGATTGCGTGCCTGCTGCGCAATACGGCGCAGGCGGCAGCCATGCAGGCAGGCGTCAAAAGCGCCTTCGCCTGATAGGACGTCGATCGCGGGACAAGTTCGAGGGGCGGGTGCGGAGCATCCGCCCCTTATTCTTTGCAGCCGTTATGTCGAGACTACGCCGCCTGCGACTGGCGGAGTGTCTCGCCGCGATAGCTCAGCGCTTCGGCGATGTGGATGCGGCCCACTTTGTCGGCGCCGTCGAGGTCGGCCAGCGTGCGGGCCACGCGCAAGGTGCGGTGAAAACCGCGTGCGGATAGATGCAGGGCTTCTGCCGCGTGGCGCAGCAGCGCGAGTCCGGCATCGTCGGGCGTCGCGACGGCATCCAGCAGCGCGCCTGAGCAATCGGCGTTCGTGCGAAGCGATGCGCCGGGCTTCCCGAACACGGCTGGCGCGCCACGATGGCTCTCGAAGCGGTCGCGTTGGCGCTGGCGGGCTGCCATGACCCGCCCGCGAACTTCGGCACTGCCTTCGCTGGCGGGCGGAAGCGTCAAGTCGGCGGCGGAGACGGCGGGCATTTCGATCTGCAGGTCTATACGGTCCAGAAGCGGGCCGGATATGCGGGCCTGATAGTCGGCCGCGCAGCGGGGGCCGCGCCTGCACGACTGGCCTGGACTGGCGCCACCGCACTTGCAGGGGTTCATAGCGGCAACAAGCTGCACGCGTGCCGGATACGAGATCCGATGATTGGCACGCGCGATCGTGACCTCGCCGCTTTCGAGCGGTTGGCGCAAGGCATCCAGCACGTTGGGCTGAAACTCCGGCAGTTCGTCGAGGAACAGGACGCCGAGGTGCGCAAGGCTCACTTCGCCGGGCCGGGGTCGCGAACCACCACCGACCAGCGACGCCATGCTGGCGGAGTGATGCGGCGCGCGGAACGGCCGCTCCGCCGCCAGCTTGCCGCCCATCAATTCGCCGGCCAGCGAGTGAACCATGGACACTTCGAGCATTTCTTCCACGGTCAGCGCCGGAAGGATGGATGCCAGCCGCGCGGCGAGCATGGACTTGCCGGAGCCCGGCGGGCCGATCATCAGCAGGTTATGGCCGCCGGCCGCTGCAACTTCCAACGCGCGCTTGGCGCTCTCCTGGCCGCGAACGTCCTTCAGGTCGGCGGTGAGGGTGGGCGTGCCGTCGAGGTTCGGCTTCGGGCGCGAGAGGACCTGCAGGCCTTTGAAGTGATTGACCAGCGCGAGCAGATGCGGCGGCGCGAGAATGTCGAGGTCCTCACCGGCCCAGGCGGCTTCGGCACCGACGGCGGCGGGACAGATGAGGCCCTTGCCCATGGCGTTTGCGCCGATGGCCGCTGGCAACGCGCCGGGGATGCTGCGAATGGAACCGTCGAGCGCCAATTCGCCGAGCGCCGCGTAACCCACGATGGCGTCGGGCGCGATGGCTTCGAGTGCGACCATCAGAGCGAGCACGATCGGCAGGTCGTAGTGGCTGCCTTCCTTCGGCAGGTCCGCCGGGGCGAGATTGACCGTCAGATGTTTGTACGGCAGGCCCAGACCGACGGCGTGGAGGGCGCTGCGAATCCGCTCACGGCTTTCAGCGACGGCTTTGTCGGGCAGGCCGACGATGGCGAACGCGGGTTGGCCCGGCGTGATCCGCACCTGAACTTCAACGGGCCTGGCCTCGATGCCGACGAACGCGAGCGTGGAAATCTGGCCGTACATCGGTGCCCTCCTTCAAACAGGAAGAAATGTACCGTGTACGTTTTAGTTTGCGGGATTATGTACTTTACAAAAGCGGAGCAATGACGTGGGCGACCTAATTACGGTGACACCGGACATGGTGAGGGAGGCGATTAAGGCTGAGCTTTCGGAGCACTTTGACCCTTTGCGTCGTAACGGGCCAGGGCTTCCGCAATCGGCCGTCGAGATGTTAATTTCTGGAGTGCTCCTTCGCTTGACCCATAATCTTGATGTCGATCGGCCTTGATGCTTTTCGCGGGCCAACGATAAAAGTGGTATTCTAAGAAGGCGCAGTCGACTTCGAGTAGATCTCTATTAGCGCGCAGAAGGTCGTTTAAGCCGTACACGAGAACATCTGCGGAATTGACGGATATTGATCCTGGCGGCTTTGGTCTTGAGTTGTGCAGAGCTTCGAGTTGCCGGACTAAATTCTCTCCTCGCAGCTTTTCGGCTTTGGGATCAATTAAAAGCAGGGATTTTGGGACGTCATCGCTGGCAGCCCAAATCCAATGGGCCAAGCGGTGACGCTCCTTCTGTGCGGTTTCCGCAGCTGAGGTGAGTGCAGAGAAAATGCGAAAGTCTTGTTCGTTGAAGCCTGCTTTTGCTGCAGCGTCTAGCGCAAGCTTTTGTAGTGATGCCGCGCGGAGAATATCGAAAACCGCCAATGCGGCGTCGTTTTCAAGTCCGATGATTTTTATCATCAGCGTGGCAAGCTGCACATCGATCTTGGCCGAGGAACTAAGTATCGTTGCCGAATAAATTGCCAGCTCAGGGCATGCTTTTAGAGCGTCGGAAACATCTGCCCCCAGCTTGGCGTTCGGCATAACCTTTGAAAGCGGTTGAGGCATGGGAAAACCCGATCAGAGCGATGATGACTTGGCATTGGAGCGCATGAATAAGGCGCTGAAGTCGGCACTAGCTACGCCGCCTACCAAGCACAAAGACGAGCCTAAGCGCGCCCGGACGCGCACGTATTCCCGGGCGGCGAAGGCTCAGAAATCGAAGGACAGTTGATCGGACGGCATCGGCGAAACGCCAACGTATCGCTTGCCGTTTACGACCTCGCTGACGCGCCCCTGATTTACGCCGAGCAGCGCCGCAACCTGCTGCTGTTTCAGGTGGAATTCTTTGACGAGCGTCAACGCTTTCGCGGCTAATTCCGCTGTCATAGGCGGTGTGGTTCGGAAGTGTTGTGGGATGTCGTCACGACGCATGGGTTTCTCCTTTCAAGGATGAAAACCCAGCGGCTCACGTTGACGGAGTCACCGAATTGGTAGACTCTCATCGCGTCCGTTACCGCTGGGTGAAGCAAGCGGGGACGCACAACTAGAGGGGCGCCGGTCTTGATCACCGGCGCCCTCAGCATATTTCGATTCTTTGAAAAAGTGGAATCGATTCAACCTGAACGAGTCTTGCGCCCGCGACGCCATTTGTAGAAATGGCGTGCTTGCGACTTGAGGTCAGACTTCGTTAGTCCGCCGATAGGTGAGACGTTTCCCGATACTGTTGCGGATAGCGCGGTTTGTGCGCTCCGTGTCGTCCACGCCCAGCTTTACGCGATTCGAGTAGCGGAAGTCGAACTCTGCGAGGTAGCGGTGCAAGTGCTTCTCGCTGCAGTGCTGGTAAACGCCCTTCATCCCACGCTTGAAGATCGAGAAGTAGCCTTCGACGGTGTTGGGCGTGATGACCGGGCCGATGTCCTGATAGCGGACGTACTCGCCACGGATGTGGTTGACCTTGTCGTGGCTCGCGAAATCACCGCCCCAGTTGAGCGATTTGTACCAGCTGGCCTCATCGGTCATCAGCTGCGCTTCGCGGCTGATGTTGGCTTTGATGATCGGGACGAGTTCAGCAACGGTCGTGGCCGCGACGTGGAAGCTGCGCACCGATCCGTCACGCTGCACGAGGCTCAGAACAATGTTTTTCGTGCTGGTGCTGCCACGGATGGTGTCTTCCTTGCGCATAGCGCGCTTGGAAGGGATGCCCTTGCGGCGTCCGATCGTCGTTTCGTCAACCTCGACAACTTCGCCGCCGCCGCCCATGGGGCCGAGCAGGCCGCCAGCGCGCATCGCCTCGCGAATGCGATGAGCCATGAACCAAGCCGACTTGTAGGAAATGCCAAGCGTGCGGTGCAGCTGGTGAGCCGAGTAGCCCTTCTTGCTCGCGCACATCAGGTAGAAGCCAGCCAGCCACTTGTTGAGCGGAATGTGGCTCTTCTCTAGGACCGTACCGACCTGAACGGTGAACTGCTCGTTGCACGAGTTGCAGGAATACAGGCCCTTGCGAGCCGGACGATGCTTGCCGCCCTTGTAGGCTTCCTTGGTCTTTTTGCCTGAGCTTTCGACCTTGGAAACGTGGTGGTCCGTAGCGCCGCAATGGGGGCAAACGGGGCCTTTAGGCCAGCGCAGCGTCTCAAGGTGATCGCGCGCTTTGTCTGCGTCTGTGAAAATCGGATTGGTCAAATCGGTCATGGCTTTATCCCTCAATGCCATGACAGTACCCCGCCATCGAACTTTTGTAAAGTACATAATGCCGTTAGTTTGACAAGAACAATAAGTGAACATAGGTTGGATGAGTAGACGGTTTGCGGTGCGCGGGTCATGGTGACTGAGATGACGATCGATACGCATGGCTATGTGAAAGCATTGACCGCGGCGGGTGTTCCGGCGGCTCAGGCGGAGGCGCATGTCGAGGCGCTACGCGATAAGGTCCTGCCGGAACTCGCGACGCATCAGGATTTGAAAACGCTAGGTTCCGAGCTGCGGCGCGAGATGAGCGACCTCAAGTCCGATCTGCGTGGCGAGATGGCGGGCATCCGCACCGACATGTGGAAGATGTCGTTTGCCGTCGTTCTTGCGACGGCGACGCTGGTGACCTTCCTGCAGAAGCTGCTGGCCTGAGCTTCAGTCATCGCTGTCTAACGAGCGGCCGAAACCTTCTTTTCAATCGCATCCCAGATCAGCGCGGCGATGTCGGCGCCGCCGAAGGCCTTCACCTGCCGGATGCCCGTCGGCGACGTCACGTTGATCTCGGTCAGGTAGGGGCCGATGACATCGATGCCGGTGAACAGCAGGCCGCGCCGCTTCAATTCGGGGCCTAGCCGGGCGCAGATTTCGCGGTCGCGTTCCGTCAGCTCGACGGCCTTTGCCGTGCCGCCGACGTGCAGGTTGGACCGCGTTTCACCTTCCGCGGGGACGCGGTTGATGGCGCCGGCTACCTCGCCGTCGATCAGGATGATGCGCTTGTCGCCGGCGCGCACTTCGGCGCGATACTGCTGCACCATGAACGGTTCACGGAAGACGCTCTGAAACAGCTCTACGAGCGCGGCGACATTGGTGTCTTCGGGTCCGATGCGGAAGACGCTGGCTCCGCCGTTGCCGTAGAGCGGCTTGACGATGATGTCCTTCATCTCGCGACGGAAGGCGAGCACGTCGTCCAGCGACCGCGTCACGATCGTCGGCGGCATCAGATCGAGGAAATCGAGCACGAAGATCTTTTCGGGCGCATTGCGCACGTGGGCGGGATCGTTGACGACCAAAGTCTTGGGGTGGATGCGTTCGAGCAGATGCGTCGTCGTGATGTAGGCCATGTCGAACGGCGGGTCCTGGCGTAACAGCACGACGTCGAGGCTCGCGAGATCGATAGCGCGTTGGTCGCTTGTCGCGAAGTGCGCGCCCGCCTTGTCTTCAACGCGCAGTGTCTCACCGCGCGCGATCAGCTTGTCGCCGTGGAGCGCCAGGTTTTGCGGTGTGTAATAGAAGATGTCGTGTCCACGCCTCTGCGCCTCCAGGAGAATGGCGAAGGTGCTGTCGCCGCGAATGTCGATGCGGTCGATCGGGTCCATCTGGCAGGCAATTTTGAGCGGCATGTCGGGTCCGTGCTGATTTCGAGCAATGTTTGACGTGATGGCCTGCGTTCGTTGATCGCTACAAGGCATTCATAAGATGGCGCGGCCACCGGCGCGGCGTAAGGAATATC
>JAKAXS010000553.1 GCA_021816505.1 Pseudomonadota bacterium | reverse complement strand
TCCGATCTAACCCGGCGGCGGCATTCGGCCGCTCGATCAACCGCTCTCCCATGTACAGCCTCACGCAGCTGTCGGGCACTGGCGTCTTGAGAGCAGACGGCCCGCCGGCTGCATCGATGGCTGCGACGCTATCGCGATCGGTGCACGCCAAGACGTCTGACGCTTTCACCATCCAGACGTCGGCGTGCGCGACACCGGACCCGGCCATCAAAACCGCAAAGCCGAAGACCCACCGCTTCACTGCACACCTCTACGAGAACGGATTTTCCGCAAGCTAGCGCACCGTCGTCACGCTGCGTTCGCTCAGGCCGCGCGGGGACTTGGCGGCGTCTTCCTCGGCGGGCATGCGGCTCACCACCGAACCCTGGAACTGCTGCGACCACAGCGCCTGCGCGACTTGCTCCTTCGGCCGCAAGCGCATGGGCGCCACGGCGCCGTTGTCGTCGATGAAGTCCAGCGTGCGTCCGACGTCCAGCGGCTGCAGCTCCGCCAGCTGCGGATCGTCGGCGCGCGACGTCATCATCGGCTCCAACGGGAACGGCCGGTAGGCCAGCTCGTCGGGATGGTCGTCGTCGTAGTCGGGCGCGCGCACGAAGCTCGATCCCCAGCCGAAGCGGCCCGTCGCTTCGTCGGCCTCCGCGCTCGTCTTCGCTTCGGCAAGACGCGCCAGCGCGGCGCGGTCGGCGGCAAGTGTCGCCGCCTCCTCGGTCATCTCTTCCGCGGAGCGGGCCGGTGTTTGCGCGATGCGCTCGGCCGGCTCCGGTGGCGTCGAGGGCCGCGTCACGCCCGGTTCGAATTTCTCCAGCGACGCCAGGGTGACGAGTTGTTCCATCTGCTGGCGATCACGCTTGTCGCGTGGCTCGGGGTTGAACTTCGCCGGCCGCTCGGCCGCGCGCGGCGCCGCCACCAGCTTCGGCGTCGGCTGCGGTGGCTTGGCAAGCCGCGGCGGCGGCGGCGTCAGCGCAGCGATGACGGGTCCCTGTTTCTTCGCCGGCGGCCGCGCTGCCGCCTTTGGTTCCGGTGCCGGACCGGCCAGCGCGACCATCGTGTCCTTTTTCGGCTTGGACCGCAGCTCGAAGAACGCCGCGACCTGCTGCGCCAGCTCGCGCTGCTTGGAGCGCGCACTGCGTACGTCGTCCGTCGTGATCGGTCCGCCACTGGAGGGATTGTGCTGGCTGTAGCCGCGCGGAAACAGCAGGGCCAGTTCGTCGCGACCCATGCGCGGCCAGTGCCGCACGCGCGAGGTATCGACATGAATGAACGGGATCGCAGACGTCGGATAGTAGCCGACGCCGCCGCGTTCGCGGATCATGGCCGAGTAGCGGATCTGCTTGGCGGGAACATCGGGAAACGAGACGTCGATCGCGCGGCCCGTCATATGCTGGCTCTTGCTGGCCTGGCCGCCACGCGTCTTGCGCAGCATTTCGTTCGTCGCCGGTGCGCGATAGCCCGATATGATGTGGATCGGCTCGCGCGAGCCCAGCTCCGTATGCATTTCCCAGAGCAGATCGATGGTGTTGATATCCATCTCGGTCTGCTGGTTCAGTCGCCAGTCGCGCAGCAGGTGATTGAGCTTGTCGTGCGCCTCGCGCACGAACTTGCCGTTCTTCTTGTAGGTGACGGTCAGCGTCTCTTTGGTATGGATGTGAAAAAAGCTGATCGTGCGCGTGTCGCCCGGCCGCGCCGCCAGATGCGACGCGCTGAGCCAAGCCAAAATGAGCGTGAGACCGGCGAAGGCCCCTTTTGCACGCTGGATCAAAAGAATGTCCCTGTGGCGGGCATCGGCAGCAACGCGGTGCGCCGGCCCAGAGCCAGCATGCGTCACCAACCTTTAACCCCCGGTAAGCACGGCCATTAGACCGGGCGGGCAAGGCCAAAACAGGGCGACGGCAGGGCAGGAAACCCCGTGCGGCAAGGGGTGCCGCGAACCGGGCCGGATTTGCGCCCGGCC
Source organism: Pseudomonadota bacterium (assembly GCA_021816505.1). Classification (GTDB taxonomy): domain Bacteria; phylum Pseudomonadota; class Alphaproteobacteria; order Rhizobiales; family Hyphomicrobiaceae; genus JAKAXS01. The sequence goes on along the minus strand of JAKAXS010000553.1, from coordinate 844 downwards.
CGTTCGTCAATTCACGCTAGCGAAGCGGGAGCGATCAGTCCTTGCCCCACAACTCCACGGTCGCCTGGCCCTTGAAGCTGGGCTTGGATTTGTAGACGAATTCGACGCGCTTGATGAAGCGATCGCCGCCTTTAAGGTCGATGGCGCGCGTTTCGCCACCGGCGCGGATGCGGTTGCGCACGCGGATGTCATCCTTGGCGCCGTTGCCGTAAACGACGTTGACGTCCATGAACTCCACGTCGTTGCCCTTTACGCGCAGCTTGATCTTCGAGAAGTCGCCGTCCTTGCGGCCGACCTGGATGACGTCCTTGTCGGCAAGGAAGCCGACTTTGGACGTGCCGAGCAGCTCCCAGTTGCGCTTGCCGCCCTTGCGCGCTTCCGCGTCGCCGACGGCCATCGTCAACGTCATGACGCCGGCCAATGCGGCGATCAGGCTCGTTTTCAGCATCTGTGTTCCTCCGGTGAGATCTGGCATGGATACCAAAGTCATGACATCCGCCGTGGTCGTAACGGGCATGTGACGCTCCACCCGTCGCTAGGTTCCAACGCGGCGCCGGCCGGCAGCTATTGCTGCGCCCCGCCGCTTGCGCTAACAGGTTGCGCAACAGGAGATTTTCGATGCAAGACAAGGCCATTTCCGCGGCGAAGAAAAACTTTGTCCAGGGCGCGACAGGTGATTGGGAAATCATCGTCGGCCTGGAGGTTCATGCCCAGGTGGCCTCGAAGTCGAAGCTGTTCTCCGGCGCCTCGACCGAATTCGGCGGCGCGCCGAACAGCCACGTCTCGCTGGTCGACGCGGCCATGCCCGGCATGCTGCCGGTGATCAACGAGGAATGCGTGCGGC
>JAKAXS010000048.1 GCA_021816505.1 Pseudomonadota bacterium | reverse complement strand
GATGAACGCCTGGATGCGGCGGCGCTCGTCGTCCTGCTTCTTCATCAGCTTCAGTTCGAGCCGCTGCTTCTCGCGACGCGTGTCCTCGAACGTATCGTAGCCGCCGGTGTAGAGCGTGAGCTTGCCGCGCTCCAAATGCAGGATCGCGCCCACGGCACGGTTCAGCAGGTCACGGTCGTGGCTGACGATCAGCACGGTATGGGGATAGGACCGCAAGTAGGTCTCCAGCCACAGCGTGCCTTCCAGGTCGAGATAGTTGGTGGGCTCGTCCAGCAGCAGCAGTTCCGGTTCCAGGAACAGCACGGCTGCCAGCGCAACGCGCATGCGCCAGCCCCCGGAGAACTCGCCGCAGGCCCGCTGCTGGGCCGTTTCATCGAAGCCGAGGCCCGAGAGGATCTGCGCGGCACGTGCCGGCGCGGAATGCGCATCGATGTCGGTCAGGCGGATCTGGATTTCGGCGATGCGATGCGGGTCGGTCGCGTGTTCGGCCTCGGTGAGCAGGCTGGCGCGCTCCGTGTCGGCTGCCAGCACCCAGTCGATCAGGCTTTCGGGGCCTCCGGGCGCCTCCTGGGCGACGTGGCCGATGCGCGATGTGCGCGGCACGGTGATGTTGCCGGCGTCGGGATGATAGTCGCCGGTGATCAGCTTCAGCAGCGTGCTCTTGCCCGCGCCGTTGCGCCCGACGAGGCCGACCTTGTGGCCGGTCGGAATGCCGGCGGTGGCGCCGTCGAAGATCGGCTTGCCTTCGATGCGGAACGTGAGGTCGTTGATATGGAGCATGACGCCGTGTCGATTACAGTATCGCGCGGCGGTGTGCTAGCCGGCCATCACGTGGCGCAGCGTTTCCACCAGCAGGCGGTCCTGGACGACGGGGTCCTTGATCGCCAGCAACGCGGTGAACAGATCCTGCACCATCTGGCAGACGCGCTCGGGCGGCGCGCGCGAAAAGGCCTTCGGATCGAAGAACAACTTCGTGTCCTCCTCGCTCCAGCCGACGTTCTTCAGTTCCGCCGTCAGGGTTTCGATGTCGTTGGCGGCCTTGCCTTCGCGCTTGATGGGCGACTTCTTGCCTTCGGCAACGGCGACGAAGATCGAATTCAGCTGTTTCTGCACGGGCGAGGAGGCATCCAGCTTGCGCATGATCTCGATGATCGGATCGCTCGATTCGCCGTGGGAGATGAACTGGTAGCAAGAGTTCGTGTTGGTCGCGCCGAACTGCACCAGCGTCTCGCGGAACGTGACGGCGACATCGCGCAAGGCGTTCGAAGGCGCCTGCAGGGCCATATCGCTATTGGTGCGGCGGAACTTGACGAGTTCGGAAACGAGGTAGCGCGTGATTTCCAGATCGGTCTTCTTTTCCTGCGTCAGCTTGGCGACGCCGTCGATCTGCTCCTTGTACCACTCAGGGAACTCCTGCTTGGCGTAGATCCAGGGTTCGGCCTTCTGCAGCTTGCTGTCGACCGACTCCGGCGTTTCGATGCTGCCGGTCGCGAAGCCGCCGCCGCCGGTCATCTGCGCGGCGAACGTCATGATGGAGTCGCGATTGAGGTAACCCAGGTAGCCGCCGGCACCGAGCATCAGCAGCAGCACCGCGGCGATCGCGAACTTGCGTCCGCGGCCGCTCTTGTAGGGAACCTCGTCGTCATACTCGTCGTATTGGCCACCGCCGGAATGGGCATCGAACGAGGGCTCGTTCATCGTCGCGGCAGGGCGGCCCGTGCGCGGCTCGTTGGACATGGCGGGGCCCAGCGAGGGCTGCGAGCCGAAGTCGGTCGGGCTCGGTGCGGCGCCGGGCTGCGGACGCGGGAAGACGGCGAGTGCCGGCCGCCAGTCCGGGAAGCCCTGACGCCAGATGAGATCGGTAGGGCGCAGGTACGAAAGCTCGACGAGCTTCTTCATCTCCACGTCGGAGAGCGGACCGTGCTGGGTGCCCTCGCGGGCGATAAACCACTGAACTTCAGGTTCCATGTCGCTCAAGCTTACTCACACCCGCGGCCGCAACAACGCCGATAGACCCGATCCGGATGCACTGTGCGACGCCCTCAAAAATCGACAGACCAGTTTCGGTCTCCCCCGGTGGGTGTCACGCGTCCGGCAAATGGATCTTTTGCCCTTCAGAATTCGATATTGCATACGGCAAGGCGCGCGACATCACAACTGCCAGAGCGCCGCGCGATCTACAACAATGCTCTGTTCCAACTGTATAATCCAGGCATTTACAGGGCGGGGAGCACAACCGGCCGGACGCGGCTTATCGCGCAGGAGAGGTGGGCGGCGCTTGCTGGCCATCGGGCGCGCGGCTATAAGCGCCCCAAATCCCAACAGCAATCAAGGATATGAGAGCTAACGATGGCCATTGAGCGCACCTTCTCCATCATCAAGCCCGACGCGACCAAGCGCAATCTCACGGGCGCTATTAACGCTGTCATCGAGGAAGCCGGTCTGCGGATCGTCGGCCAGAAGCGCGTGCGCTGGAGCAAGGGCGATGCGGAGAAATTTTACGAGGAACACGCCGCACGCCCGTTCTATGGCGAGCTGGTCACCTTCATGACGTCGGAGCCGATCGTGCTGCAGGTTCTGGAGGGCGAGGGTGCCATCGCGAAGTATCGCGAAGTGATGGGTGCGACCGATCCCAAGGAAGCCAACGAGGGCACCATCCGCAAGCGGTTCGCGCTGTCGAAGGGCGAGAACTCGACGCATGGTTCGGACAGCCCGGCTTCGGCTGCACGCGAAATCGCGCTGAACTTCAAGGACAACGAGATCGTCGGCTAACGTTCGCCGTTATCCAAGTCGAAGGGCGGGCCTTAAGTGCCCGCCCTTTTTTCGTTTTGGCCTACGACCGCACGAGGCCGGCTGCTTCTTCGGGTGGAGGCCAGGGGCGGCCGTCGAGTTCGGCCTGCATGCGGTTCTCGTCGATGGCGTTCTCGGTCTTGGCGATGACGACGGTGGCGACGCCGTTGCCGATCAGGTTGGTCAAGGCGCGCGCTTCCGACATGAAGCGGTCGATGCCGAGGATGATCGCCATCGCGTTGACGTCGATCACGCCGGTGGAGGCCAACGTCGCCGCCAGAACGATGAAGCCGGAGCCGGTGACGCCGGCAGCGCCTTTCGACGTCAGCAGCAGCACGCCGAGGATGCCCAGCTGCTGGGCCAGCGACAGCTCCACGTTGGTCGCCTGCGCCAGGAACAGCGCCGCCATCGTCAGATAGATGCACGTGCCGTCGAGATTGAACGAGTAGCCGGTCGGGATCACGAGGCCGACCACGCCTTCCTCGGCACCGAGCTTCTTCATGCGCGCGATCATGCGCGGCAGCACGCTCTCCGACGACGAGGTGGCGAGCACGATCAGCAGCTCTTCCTTGATGTAGCGGATGAACTTGAAGATCGAGAAGCCGTACATCCAGGCGATGCCGCCAAGAACGAAGACGATGAACAGGATGCACGTGAGGTAGAAGCTGGCCATCAGCAGCGCGAGCTTGGCCAGCGAGCCGATGCCGTGCGCGCCGATGGTGTAGGCCATCGCGCCGAACGCACCGATCGGCGCGGCCTTCATGATGATGCCGACGATGCCGAAGAAGACGTGGCTGATCTGGTCGATGAAATCGAGCACGGGTTTGCCGCGCGATCCCATGGCCTGCAGGGCGAACGCGAACAGCAGGGCGAACAGCAGCACCTGCAGGATGTTGCCGTCGACGAAGGCGCTCACCACCGTCTTGGGGATGATGTCCATGATGAAGGCGATCGTGCTCTGGTCGCTCGCCTTGGTCGCGTAGTCGGCGACGCTGGCGGCCGACTTGGCGTCGATCTGGCTGAGGTCGATGTTGAAGCCGTCGCCGGGGCGGACGATGTTGGCCACCGTCAGGCCGATGATGAGTGCCAGCGTGGTGACGATCTCGAAGTAGATGAGCGCCTTGATGCCGACGCGGCCGACCTCCTTGAGGTCGCTCATCGAGGCGATGCCGTGCACCACGGTGCAGAAGATGATCGGGGCGATGATCATCTTGATCAGCTTGATGAAGCCGTCGCCCAGCGGCTTCAGCTGCGTGCCGATGTCGGGATAGTAGTGGCCGAGCGCTATGCCGAGCGCGATCGCGGTGAGCACCTGCACGTAGAGGTGGGAGTACCACGGTTTGCGGGCAGCGGGCTCAAGCTGCATGTCCGCGGACTGCGCGGCGGTTTGCATGGTGCGTCTCCCCGAGGACGTTTTTTCGTTAGCTCACACGGCTCAGGGGTGATCGAAAAGCGAATTCTTTCGCTCCGCACGCGATAGCTCGCGATCCATGCGGTACGTTTTGCGACTCATCAGCGGATCGCAACGGTTGGGTTCTAATTTGCTTCGAGCGGCAGGCCGCGCTTGACCAACGGCACGACGAAGCTGAAACGATCCCTACACGTCGACGCGCAATGCTGGCGGGAGGGAAAAGCGATGGACGACAAGCTTCGTGAGGCCGCTCTTGACTATCATCGCCTTCCTTCTCCCGGGAAAATTTCCGTCACACCGACAAAGCCCCTGACCAACCAGCTCGATCTTTCGCTGGCCTATTCACCGGGTGTGGCGTTCGCGTGCCAGGCGATTGCCGACGATCCGGCGCAGGCGGCGACGCTCACATCGCGCTCCAATCTGGTCGGCGTCGTCACCAACGGCACGGCGGTACTGGGATTGGGCGATATCGGCCCGCTCGCCAGCAAGCCGGTGATGGAGGGCAAGGGCTGCCTCTTCAAGAAGTTCGCCGGTATCGACGTGTTCGATATCGAAATTTCGGAAAAGGATCCCGATAAGCTGGTGGAGATCATCGCGGCCCTGGAGCCGACGTTCGGCGGGATCAACCTGGAGGACATCAAGGCGCCGGAATGCTTCATCGTCGAGAAGAAGCTGCGCGAGCGCATGAACATTCCGGTTTTTCACGATGACCAGCACGGGACCGCCATCATCGTGGCGGCGGCGGTGCTGAATGCCTTGAAACTCGTGGGCAAGCGCATCGAAGACGCGACGCTTGCAACGTCGGGCGCGGGCGCGGCCGCCCTGGCCTGCCTCGATCTGCTCGTTGGCCTCGGGCTGAAACGGGAAAACGTCACGATTTCCGATATCAAGGGCGTGGTCTATCTCGGCCGAACGGAGTTGATGGACGAGTACAAGAGCCGGTTTGCCCAGGACACGCCGGCGAGATCGCTTGCGGAGATCCTGGTCGGGGCCGACATCTTCCTGGGGCTTTCGGCGGGCGGTGTGCTGAAGCCCGAGATGCTGAAAGACATGGCCGTCAATCCGATCGTCATGGCCTTGGCGAACCCCGAGCCGGAGATCCGGCCCGAACTGGCGAAGGCGGTCCGCCCCGACGCGCTGATCTGCACAGGCCGGTCCGACTACCCCAATCAGGTCAATAACGTCCTCTGTTTCCCCTTCATTTTCCGCGGTGCGCTCGATGTCGGTGCGCGGCGCATAACCGACGAGATGAAGATTGCTGCCGTGCGTGCCATTGCGGACTTGGCGCACGCCGAAACGTCTGACGTCGTCGCCAATGCCTACGGCGCGGAGCAGCTGAGCTTCGGGCCCGAGTATCTCATACCCAAGCCCTTCGACCCGCGCCTGATGGAACGTGTCGCCCCTGCCGTCGCTGAGGCGGCGATGGCTTCGGGCGTTGCGACATCGCCGATTGCCGACATTCGTGCCTATCGGGACCGCGTGGCGCAGAACGTCTATCACTCAGGGCCGAGCATGAAGCCCGTTCTCGAGGCGGCCCGACGAGAGCCGCGACGCGTCATCTTCGCTGAGGGCGAGGACGAACGCGTGCTGAGCGCTGCGCAAATCATTGCCGACGAGCAACTGGCCATTCCCGTGCTTGTGGGGCGTGACCATGTAATCAAGCACCGCATGCAGTCTCTCGGGCTGCGGCTCAAACCGGGGATCGACTGCCAGATCGTGCACGGCATCTCGCATCATCAGCATCGCGATATCGAGCGCGCTTATTACGAGCTGACGAAGCGGAGCGGCGTGACGCCGGCGATGGCCGCCGAGGAGATGCGAAGTCGGCATACGCTGATCGCAGCCATGCACGTCCGCAACGGCTATGCCGATGCGATGATCTGCGGCATGCGGGGAACGTTCGACGAGCACCTTCACTACGTTCGGCAGGCTATCGGCACCCGGCCGGGCATCACGACGCTGGCGGCATTGAATATGCTGATGCTGCCGGACCGGCAGCTGTTCATTTGCGACACCTATGTCAACCGCAATCCCAGCAAGGAGCAAATCGTCGAGATGACACTCCTTGCTGCCGAGGAGGTCAGGCGCTTTGGCCTTGTCCCGAGCGTAGCACTGCTGTCCCATTCGAGCTTCGGAAGTTCCGATGCCACTGCCGCCCACGTGATGCGGGACGCGCTCCCGGAGATCTGCGCAATAGATCCCGCCCTGTCGATCGAAGGCGAAATGCAAGGCGATGCTGCAATCTCGAACCGTTTACTTAGCCAGGTGTTTCCATCGTCACGACTGACCAAAGACGCTAATCTGCTGATCATGCCGAGCGTCGACGCAGCCAATATCGCCTACAACCTGCTCAAGGTTGCGGTGAGCAAAGGGATAACCATCGGACCGATGTTGCTGGGCACCGCGCGTCCTGCCCATATTCTCGAGCCCACGGCCACCGTTCGCCGCATCGTCAACATGACGGCGCTGGCTGCGGTGCAGGCCGGCGTGGCGACGTCATCATCCATAGCCGAAGCCCAGCCACGTCAGGTCCGGTCAGGCACACAGACATGAATCTAAAGGCGTTACGCGCATTTCGGCTGATCGTCGAAAATGGGTCGCTTTCGGTGGCCTCGACGGAGCTCGGTTTGAGCCAGCCTGCCGTAAGCCGCCTGATCTCCATGCTGGAGGACGAACTGGACCTCCTACTCTTCGATCGTTCGAAGAGGGCGTTGCGCGTGACCGAGAAGGGCTCGGCCTTCTACGCTGCGACACGGCACATTCTGGCGGGGATGGAGGAGATCCCGCAGATCGCGAAGGACATTCAAACCAGCGACAAACAGCTGAAGGTTCTGACCACGCCGCGCATCGCGCAAGGCCTCATCTCGCCTGCAATTGCACGCATGCGCGAAGAGAACCCGCGGCTGCGCTGTCGCATCGACGTGCTGTCACGCCTTGATCTCGATAACCTCGTCGGCATGCGCACCTTCGATCTTGCCGTCGCGTCCTTGCCGGTGAAGCACCCGCTCGTCGAAGTCGAAAACAGGCCCCTCTTCAGGGTCCGTGTAGAGGCGGTCATGACAAAGGATCACCGGCTCGCCAAAAAGGAAAGGATCACGGCCGCCGATCTTGCGGATGAAGAACTGGTGGTGCTTTGGCCCGACCAACTCTGGCGCCAACAGCTCAGCGACTTTCTGCGCGCCGGTGGTGAGACCGGTCGATATCTGATGGAAACGAGATCGTCGCTGATGGCCTTCCAGATGGCCAGCGACGGCGCCGGCATCGCATTCTTCGATCGGCTGAGTGCGCGGGGGCTTGATGTCAGCAACGTTGCCATGCGCCCCCTCGAGCCGCAGCGCTGGATCTCATTCGGCTATATTCACCATCGCGGCCACAAGCTGTCGGCGAACGCTCAACGGCTCATTCAATGCATCCGCATGTCCATCGAGGACTTCAAGCGGCGCAGTAGCGAGAATTTTGCCTCGACAGAGCTGCTAGAAAATGAGAGCGCCTCAGAAAAGTGATGCAGCGACGTCACAAGCCTTGGTATTCAACGTCTCCATCTGACAATCTGGTGTCGGGACAACTATCTGAAATTTCAATTGAATTCGTGCTGCGGTCGCAAAATACTGATCGATCGTTCCGCTAATTCGAATGGATTGAATCTCCCCCCGCGTCAAACTGACCACAACAAGCGGCATCAAGCCGCCGATCTCGACGTTGTGGGGAGTGAGTATGTCAGGGGAAGAGCGGGGGCCATCGCGCGTTCGTGGTGGACTGTTGAAGCGCCTCATCGCGGCGCTGTGCCTCGGCGTTTCGTGCTTGGTGCTGACCATGCCGGCCGCGCGCGCGGACGGAGGCGACGATACGAGCGATGAGCCTTTGGAAGATGCGGGCGCTGCCCGGTCCAGTGAGGAGCAAGGCGGCAATCTCGAAGTCCGCAAATCCGATCGCGGCGTTCTGACGATCGAAGGCTTGCTGTTGCGCCGCAAAGATCTGACCGACGTGCCCTTCACGAAGCAGGGAGAAACCGGGACGAGCTTTGCTCGCTTTGACTCGTCCGAGCTGAACAGCAATGAGTTCACGGCGGGCGTCCGCGCCACGCTCAAGGCTGAGTTTTTCGACCAGCCCGTCGAGATCTCGGGCTTCTACTTGGATCCTATCGGACAAGAGATCAGAAAATTCGGCTTTGGTGCGGCAGCCGCAGCATTCGATACGGATGCGGTTTATGAGGGCCTGCCCGGAGCGGATATCCCGGTCCTAACGGCCTCCGACAATATCGACGGCATGGCTGTGTTTCATCAGACCAGGCTTTACGGGGCGGAGGCAAATCTGCTGCAGCCGTTCGGCCTTCCAGGTTTCCTGATCGGCGCGCGCGGCATCAACTTTGGCGAGGATTTCAACGCCACGGCAATCGATGAGGGCTCCATCCCGCCAGTCGGTGCAGGGCGAGACCATGTGAGTATCCGCAGCGATAACCGCCTGCTCGGCATACAGGTCGGTCTGGCGCACATGTTCGATCTCGGCGACAGCGTGCGCGTCGGCGGCAGCGTGAAGGCTGGCTTGTTCAACAATTTCATCGATCAGCGCCGAACCTTCGTTTCCGAGCTGCGGCCGGATCTGCGCAGCTACGACCGCTCGTTGAGCGGGGATGTCTTTGCGCAGGGCATCGAGTTCAATCCGCGTGTCGAGCTTAAGCTTGCTGAAGGCGTACTGCTCTCCGCAACAGGCCACTTCCTGTGGCTCAACAACGTCAGCGAAGCCGTCACGCACTACGCAAGCTCAGCGGATCTGGATGATAGAAACCTGCGCGCCGATGGCGACACATACTTCTACGGCGGCTCGCTGGGCCTGACGTTCCTGCTGGAAAACACGTTCGCCGACGAGCGCGGTCTGACGCCCGTGTCTTCGACGGCTGAGCCCGCAACGATGACCGAGGTGGAGGAACGTATTGCAGCGCTGGAGGAGACGGCGGCGCGTAAAGGCAACGAGAAGCTCACCCTTGATGTGTCCGGTTCTATCAATCGGATGCTGATGGCCTGGGACGATGGCGAGGAGCAGGACGTCTACATCGTCGATAACACGTCTGCTCGCTCGAGACTCGAGTTTCGCGGCGGCGCCAAAATCGCAAGAGGTTGGAGCGCCGGATACTTTCTATCCGTCGGCTTGGATGATACGGCGGCCAACGATGTGAGCCAACTCGACGACAATGGCGAGGGCAAGCTTGATTTGCGTCATTCGGCTTGGTGGCTGCGCAGTAACCTGCTCGGCACCGTCCACGTTGGACTGACCTCACCGGCGACTGACGACATCATCCTGAAGGACGTCGGCGGCATCATGCCCGGTGCCGCCAACATCGCGACCATGGGCGGCAACCTCTTCATGCGTAGGGCGGATCGTCCCGAGCTGTCCGGAGAAGAGACGCTCGTCATCAGTGGTGCATTCACGACGACACTCGATGAGTTCGCCGCGGGGGGCTCAGTCGATACTCTGCGCAGGAACGTCGTGCGCTACGACGCTCCGAGGCTCAGCACGCAATTTGGAAACTTCAATGCTGCTATAGCCTGGGGTGAGAATGATTTCGTCGATGCCTCCGTCGAGCACGAACTGACCTACAACGACTGGAAATGGCGCTTCGGTGCCGGCTGGCTGAATGATCGGGATATCGGGGGTCAGCCGGGGCGTCGGGATCGCGAGGAGTGGAAGGGTTCGGCTAGCTTGCTGCACATGCCGTCCGGCCTTTTCGGTACGGTCGCCTATGTCCATCGGACCTTCTCTGGTGAAAGCACCTCTCAGCAAACGACGTTCGGTGAAAACACCGTTGGCATTGCCGGTCCGGTGACCAATCGGCCCGCGACCGATTATTTATACTCCGCATTCGGTGTGCGGCGCGCATTCTCCGCGATCGGCGACACGTCTCTGTACGGTGAGTATGGTCAGGTCGACGACAGTCTCACCGGTATGCGCGAGGCTGCGTTCCGCGAGGTGACGGACAGCCGCATGCAGATGGTCGGCGCTGCTATAAGCCAGAACATCGACGCGGCTGCGTTGGACGTCTACCTTGGAGTCCGGCATTTCCGCTTCGATACAGAAGGGGTCATCTGCCGCGGCAACCCTTGCAATCCAACGACATCGTTCGCCAGCCCAATCCCACTGAACGACATCACCATCGGCTATGCCGGTACGCGCATCAAGTTTTGACGAGTAGAGCCATGATCGAGAAACTGACTGGCCGATTGTTCCCGCGACTTTTGATGCTCGGGTTGACTGCGTTGGCCGCCTCCACGTTGCCGACCGGCTGGACGCCGAACGCCTTTGCGTTCGATCGGTACAGCGAGTCTGCCGGCATTCCTGTCGGCGAGGGAGAGTTCGAGGTTGACGGCATTCCGCGCGGCCCCGTGACGGTCTACAGCTACCGGCCGAAATCGGCGACGCCGGATAGCCCCATCTGGGTCGTGCTGCACGGCACGCGTCGCGAAGCGCATCGGCATCTGTCCTTCGACTACTACGATACGTGGCGGCCGCTGGCCGAGCGCTATGGCGCGATCCTGTTGGTGCCTGAGTTTACCGCGGAGAAATGGCCGGGTGCCTGGACTTACAATCTCGGCAACATTCGTGGCCAGCGCACGCTGGAAGAGAAGCCTTGGCGTCAGACGGCGTTCCATGTCGTCGAAGAAGCCTTCAGAATTGCCGTCGCGAAGCTCGGCGGCAGTCAGCGCAAGTTCAGCCTGTTCGGGCACGGCGCGGGCTCGCAGTTCATCCAGCGCTATGTGCTGCACTCCGGGTGCCGCATGATCGACCGCGCCGTTTCGGCAAACCCCGGCTGGTACATGCTGCCCGACGATGAGTTCATGTATCCCTACGGTCTCGGTGGCGCACCGATTGGGCGGGCGACACTTCGTGATGCGTTCAACTGTAATTTCACTTTGCTTCTGGGCACCTCCGACGTGAACTACGCCGGTCTGCGCGAGGAACCGCCGGCTGCGGCGCAGGGCAAGACGCGTTACGATCGGGGTCTTTTCTACTTCGAGAGGTCGCGCCGCGTCGCAGCGCGTATCGGAGCGCGGTTCGCCTGGCATCTGGTCGAGGTTCCTGGCATTGGCCACGAGGCGGACAGGATGGCGCCGGCAGG
>JAKAXS010000552.1 GCA_021816505.1 Pseudomonadota bacterium | reverse complement strand
GCCCGGCGAACAGCGCCGCAGCGATAAGCCGCGTCAGCATTTTATGAACTCCGGCGTTGCCGTCAGTGGCAGGGGAAATTGTGAGCGTGGCGCCAGTCGTGCGCGGCGTTGTGCAGCGTGCTGGCGTTGGCGAAACCGGCCGTATAGACGAGCGACACGCCGATAACGGCGGCGATCACGGCGGCCATCAGACGATCGGTTACCGAGGTCTGGGCCAGGGTGGTGTTGAGTGCGTTCATAATCTCTCTCCCGAACCGCCCGCCCGGCGGCACATTGAAGGTCTCTACGAGATGGCAGGTTTCCTGGCTCGCGGATCTGACGCTCGCGCCGCCTTCCCAAGCAAATCAACACATTGCTCAGTGGCGCTTGGCGCGACCTCACCGCCGACAGTTGCGGGGGCAGCTCCGGATTTGGCCGCCCGCCTGGAGAGGCACGCCGCCATGACCGGATTCCCTTTTTACCGGAGCCGGCTTGCGCCGGTCCCGGACCATCCAAGTTCAGTCATGCGGCGGCCGGGGGGCTATTGTCAATCTTAAAGGACGATGTCCGGCCAGCCCGGCGCGATCGCTTTGACACGCCCCGCGATCCCGCGCATTGAGGCAGTCAGATGATGCCTGAGGTACCATGACTGTCACCCTCGTACTTGGCGGGGCCAGATCCGGAAAGAGCCGGCATGCCGAGGCGCTGATCGCCCGGCTACCGGGGCCGTACGTCTATGTGGCGACGGGTGAAGCGCGCGACACGGAGATGGTCGACCGCATTGCGCTGCATCGCAGCCGGCGGGGTATGGACTGGTCCACGATCGAGGAGCCGCTGGAACTGAGCGATGTCGTCCAGCGGCCCGAACACGCGGCTCAGCCGATGCTAATCGATTGCCTGACGCTGTGGACCAGCAATCTGATGTTCGCGGAGCGAGACATCGCGGCTGCCTGTGCGACGCTCGAAGCTGCGTTGACGCGCCGCCAAGGTGATACTGTGCTCGTCAGCAACGAGGTTGGGCTCGGCATCGTGCCGGACAATGCGCTGACGCGCCGGTTTCGCGACGAGGCGGGGACCGTCAATCAGCGGATCGCAGCCGTGGCCGACCGCGTGCTCTTCGTGGTGGCCGGGCTGCCCATGACAGTGAAATGAGGCCGACGATGACAGACACGAAAGACGACATCGACGAGCAGCGTCACGCCGAGAAAATGAAGAAGCGCAAGGCCGTGCAGGACGCCGAGGTGGCCTCCAAGACCGTGGCGCAGAAGGGTCTGCTGATCGTCAACACGGGCCCTGGCAAGGGCAAGTCGACGGCCGCCTTCGGATTGGTGCTGCGCGCGCTCGGCCATGGCTGGAACGTCGGCATCGTTCAATTCATCAAGGGCGCCTGGGATACGGGCGAGCGGCGTGCGCTGGAAAAGTTCGGCGCGCAGGTGCAGTTCCACGCGCTCGGCGAAGGCTTCACCTGGGAAACGCAGGACAAGGCGCGCGACATCGCTGCCGCCGCGCGGGCGTGGGCCAAGGCGGAGGAGCTGTTGGCGGACCCCACGCTGCAACTCATCGTGCTCGACGAGTTGAACATCGCGTTGCGCTACGACTATCTGCCGCTGGGCGATGTCGTGGCGGCGCTGGCCGGACGGCGCGGCGATCTCAACGTCATCGTCACCGGGCGCAACGCGAAGCCTGAGCTGATCGAAGCGGCCGATCTCGTGACCGAGATGAGCCTCGTCAAACATCACTTCAAGGCAGGCGTGAAAGCACAGGCGGGCATCGAATTCTGATGCCGGCGAAGGCGCTGATGTTTCAGGGCACGGGTTCGGACGTCGGCAAATCGCTGATCGTCGCCGGGCTGGCGCGTGCCTTCATGCGGCGCGGGTTGAAGGTGTTGCCGTTCAAGCCGCAGAACATGTCGAACAATGCGGCCGTGACCGTGGACGGCGGCGAGATCGGCCGCGCCCAGGCGTTGCAGGCACGCGCGTGCGGCGTGGCGCCGACGGTGCACATGAACCCGGTGCTGCTGAAGCCTCAAAGCGATGTCGGCGCGCAGGTGGTGGTTCAAGGCCGCGTCGTCGGCAATGCGAAAGCGCGCGACTACCAGGATCTGAAACCGCAGTTGATGGCGGCGGTGATGGCGAGCTTCAATCAGTTGAAGGCTGACGCCGATCTCGTTCTGGTGGAGGGCGCCGGTTCCGCGTCGGAACTCAACCTGAGGCGCAACGACATCGCCAATATGGGCTTCGCGCGCGCCGCCGACGTTCCGGTGATCCTGATCGGCGACATCGATCGCGGTGGGGTGATCGCCCAGATCGTCGGCACGACGGCGGTGCTCGAACCCGGCGATCTGGCGATGCTGCGCGGCTTTCTGGTGAACAAGTTCCGAGGTGATCCTACGCTGTTCGCCGACGGCATGACGGAGATCGCACAGCGCAGCGGCCTGACCGCACTCGGCCTCATCCCGTATTTCGCGCAGGCCGGACGATTGCCGGCCGAGGACGCAATGGCTTTGGATCAGCCGCCGCCTGCACTTGCATCTGGCGGGCAACGCATAACGATCGCCGTGCCCGTTCTGCCGCGCATTTCGAACTTTGACGATCTCGATCCCCTCAAGATGGAGCCCGGTGTTCGCGTTGTGATGGTGCGCGCCGGCGAGGTCATTCCGCGGGATGCCGACGTGATCCTGCTTCCCGGCTCGAAGGCGATGCTGGCCGATCTCGCCGATCTGCGCCGGGAAGGCTGGGACGTCGACATTCGCGCGCACGTGCGAGCGGGCGGGCGCGTGTTCGGAATCTGCGGTGGCTACCAGATGCTCGGAAACACCATTGCCGA
>JAKAXS010000551.1 GCA_021816505.1 Pseudomonadota bacterium | reverse complement strand
GATCGAGGAGGACAGAGCGCGCGGCATCATCAAATTTGCCAAACCCATCGGCGTCGTTGCCGCGGTGACACCATCGACCAATCCTTCGGCGACGGCCGTGAACAAGGCGATGATGGCGGTCAAGGGACGCAACGCCATCATCATCGCGCCGTCACCGGCCGGCATGAAGACGACTACGGCGACGGTCGAAGCCATGCGGGCCGAACTCGCGAGGATCGGCGCGCCGCCCGATCTGGTGCAGATACTGCCGCCACCGGCTTCGAAGCAGATGACACAGGCGCTGATGGAGGCTGCCGATCTCGTCGTTATCACTGGTTCGCAGGACAATGTGCGGCGGGGCTATCGCAGCGGCACGCCGGCGATTGGCGTGGGCGCCGGCAATGTTCCGGTCATCGTCGACGAGACCGCCGATCTCGATGCGGCAGCCGACAAGATTGCGGCCTCGAAGACTTTCGACAATTCAACGTCATGTTCCTCAGAAAATTCGCTCATCATCGTTGACGCAGTCTATGAGCCCATGCTGTCGGCACTGGAGCGGGTAGGGGCGTATCGCTGCACGCCGGATGAGGCACGGCAGATCGAAGCCGTTCTCTGGCAGGGCGGCAAACTCAACCGCGATCTCATTGCGCGGGATGCCGCGGTGCTCGCCGAGGCGTTCGGATTGCCGGAGGCGGCGCGCGAGGCCCGGTTCTTCTTAGTAGAGGAAAGCGGCGTCGGGTCGGAGCATCCGTTTTCGGGCGAAAAGCTCTCCCTCGTTCTGACAGTCTACAGAGAAGCGGAAATCGGCACCGCGGCCGCGCGGATGGGTGCCATTCTCGATCATCAGGGGCGCGGTCATTCCTGCGGTATCCACACCAGAGACACCGCGCGCGCCCGCCAGCTTGCCGAAACGCTCGATGTCGTCCGTGTGCTGGTGAATTTCGCCCACACTTTCGGCAATGGCGGCGGCTTCGACAGCGGGCTGGAGTTCACCCTGAGCATGGGTTGCGGGTCATGGCAGAAGAATTCGATCAGCGAGAACCTCAATTACAGGCATTTTCTTAACATCACCCATCTCGTCACCCCGATTCCGGAAGACAAGCCGAGCGAGCAGGAATTGTTTGGCGCTTACTGGGACAAATACGGCCAGTGACGGCCGGTAATGGAAGGATAACGGATGAACCTGCTTGAACACCACGCAAAAGCGCTCGTTCTCGACCCCGCCGGCATCCCGTTGCTCGATGCGGTGTGGTGCGACACTACTACGGAAGTCACCGCCGCGGTGGAAAGGCTCGGCCCCTGCGTAGTGAAAGCACAGGTACCAACCGGCAAGCGCGGCAAGGCCGGGGGCATCCGCCTCGCGCATACGCCGCAAGAGGCGCGCGATGCCGCCGAGGCGATACTCGGTATGACCATAGACGGGCATGTCGCCGATGCAGTGCTGGTCGAGAACCTCGCGCCGATTGCCCGCGAGTTCTATGCCGCCGTCCTGCATGAGCCACGCGAGCGAACGGCGCTGATTTTGTTCGCCGCCGAAGGTGGCATGGACATAGAGGAAATAGCTGCAAAGAACTCCGGCGCCGTGCGACGGCATCTCGTCGATCTAAACTCCGGCTTTACGTTGCCTGAAGCTCTGACGATGGTCAAAGGTCTGGGAAGCGGCGATGTGGAGCGCCAGGTCGCCGATATCCTTGTCGCACTTTATCAGCGCTACCGTGAAACCGATGCCGAACTCATAGAGGTCAACCCGCTGGCCGAGCTGAAAGATGGGCGCGTGATCGCGTTGGACTGCAAGTTCACTCTCGACGATGCAGCGGCGTTCCGGCAGCATGAACTCGCCGATGTGGCGGCGGCAGAAAAGATGACGAAGCTTGAGGCCGAAGCGGCAGGGCTGGGTCTGAAATTCATCGAACTCGACGGCGATATCGGCATTCTAGCGAATGGTGCGGGCCTGACGATGACGACGATGGATGTCGTATCGTATCTCGGGGGCAGCCCCGCCAATTTCCTCGAAATTGGCGGCGATGCTTACACCAAGGCGGAGCCGGCGTTAAAACTTCTGCTTTCGAAACCCGGATTGCGCGCGCTTGTGGTCAATTTCTGCGGCGCCTTCGCGCGGACTGACGTGATGACGCGCGGCGTCGTCGACGCATGGCGGGCGCTGTCACCCGAAATTCCGGTATTTTTCTCTGTGCACGGTACTGGTGAGGACGAAGCTGTGGCTCTGTTGAAAGAGACGCTTGGCATTGAGCCCTTCGACCTGATGGAAGATGCGGTGTTAGCGGCGATCGAGGCGGTGCAATGAGCGACTTTCCTCTCATTCGCCGTACCGACCGGGTTCTCGTTCTCGGCATGACGGGCAGCCAGGGCACGTTCTGGACGGAGCGCATGATCGAGACCGGCACGCAAATCGTCGCCGGCGTTAACCCGAGACGCGCGGGAACGACTCATCTCGGCCTGCCGGTGTTCGGCAGTGCGAAGGCGGCAGCGGCGGAAATGCCGGTTGATATCGCGGTGACGTTCGTGCCGCCGTCGCTCGCCGGCGCCGCCGCGCTCGACGTGATCGATGCCGGAATACCCGGCCTCGTGATGCTGACCGAGCATATCCCGTCGCATGACATGATCGACGTCTTCGCCCGCGCGAAGGCGGCCGGCGTTCGTATCGTTGGTCCCAACACCGCCGGTCTGGTGACGCCGGGCGAAGGATTCGTCGGCATAATGCCAGGCCATAACACCAACGTCTTCAAGCCTGGCCGCGTCGGCGTTATCTCGCGCAGCGGCAGCCTAGGCACGTTGATCTGCCTCAACCTTACTCGAGCGAAGTTCGGCC
>JAKAXS010000550.1 GCA_021816505.1 Pseudomonadota bacterium | reverse complement strand
TCACCGACGTGTAGGCGGCCACCTGCGTGAGCAGGCGAACGGTCAACGCCGCGGCACCCGGCTGGCACGCGAGTTCAAGAGACTCGCCCTGGGCCGTATCGATACGAGCGGTGCCGTTGGCGGCGACGGACTGCTGCAGGCGCGCCGCTGAGCTTTCCGGCACGTCATCGCCGACCTGCTTGTCGCTCATCAGCACCGTCAGATTGCAGGTGTCGCCGCGCGCGACGTAGTAGCCGATAACGCGCTTCGAACCGACGTCGATGCTCACGCCGTGCAGCGGATAGAGCGTCTTGACGCTCGACGCTTCCTCCGCCTGCGCAGCAAATGAACCGGTAAGGAGGCTGAGAGCGGCGATCGCACTCGCCGCCACAGCCCGCAAAAGCCGTGAGGAACTATTCATTGTCATCTCCACATGAAATGCCGGCTCTGACGAGCGCCCTCGCTCGGGCCGGCCGTGGGTCGCATAATGCATTGAATCGGCACGATGAATTCTAGTATTTTGTGCAATGCAGCAATGCGCTGAAAACAGCGCGATCCTGCCGCACGGTGGGTAGTGGATGGGTTGGTCCGTTGAGCGAGCGCAGGACTACCCGCGATCTCCGAACGGCCAGCATTCACCGCGTTTTCCGCTCGACTGGTTCAAACCAACGAAATCCTTCCGGGGGCAGGGCACGTGTGTCAAAGTGTCCGCCAACACAGCATAAGAGCGTCGCACGGGGCACATTTTGACCTCGTCAGCGACGTCGAAATGGGAGAGCAAACGACTTGGGAAGGGCCTCCTCCTCAGTCAGCGCGTCCGGCATCTGCTGGGCCGCGAGCGATGATCCAGACGTCGGCCAAGCGGTATGGGACATGCGAGCAGCCTTCGCCGGCCGCGACTTGCAGCATATCATCACGTTCTTTTCACCCCATCACGATGCCGAAGCCCTGTCCTCAGCGCTCAGAGACTCATTCCCGGGTGTGCCGATCACCGGCTGCTCCACCGCAGGCGAAATCACGCCCAGCGGAATGATGGAGGGCGGAATCGTCCTGCTCGGGTTCCCGCGCGAGAGATTCAAGATCCACACGGGATTGATCGAGAACATCAACGAGTTCGGCGTAGAGCGCGCGAACCAGATCGTTCGGAAATTGAAGGACGAGACGACGAACGGAGATGGCCGGCGCAGCGACAGGACGTTCGCCCTTCTCATGATCGACGGCATGTCGAACGCGGAAGAGACGCTCGTGGCAGCCATCCGCTGGGCCATGGACGATGTGCAGCTCGTCGGCGGGTCGGCAGGCGACAACTTGGCCTTTCGCCGGACATCGCTGATCTACGGCGGGCGGCCGGTGGACAATGCGGCCATTTTGATGATGGTCGAAACCGACGTCGATTTTCGCGTGTTCAAAACGCAGAACTTCGATCCCACACCCGTCAAACTCGTCGTCACTGCTGCCGACACTGAAAATCGCGTCGTCTACGAACTCAATGCCGAACCGGCCGCGCTCGAATATGCGTCGGCGATCGGCCTGATGCCCAACGACCTCGGTCCGTTCAGCTTTGCGTCGTATCCGCTCGTGGTCAAAGTTGGCGGAGACTATTTCTGCCGGTCGATCCGCAACATGAACCCTGACGGCAGTCTGTCGTTTTTCTGCGCCATCGACGAGGGACTCGTGTTCACCGTCGCGCGGCCGCAGGACATGATCCGCTCCACGAAAGAGACGTTCGACGAACTCGATCAATCGCTGGGCGGGATCGATTTCGTGATCGGCTTCGACTGCATTCTCCGCCGCCTCGACGCCGAGAACCGGCAGATCAGACGCGACTTGAACGAACTCTATCAGAGCTACCGCGTCGTTGGCTTTCATACTTACGGCGAACAATACAATGCCATGCACCTCAACCAGACACTGACGGGAATTGCCTTCGGCGCACGCACGGCGGTGAGGCCATGAGCGAACATTGGCATCTTCCCAAGCACGACGATGACGATCCCGCCCGTCGCATCGCCAAACTCGCACGCATCAACGCAGCCTTGATGCAGCGCGTCGAGCGATCGATGGATCAGCAGGCCAACGCGTACTCGCTGTTTCAAACAGCCATCAGCCTCGAAGGCCAAGTGCGCATACGCACCGAGGAACTGAAGAACACGCTTTTTCGTCTGGAGCAGGCCAACGACGAGCTACGCGCTGCCCGCGACGCCGCCGAGCAGGCCAATCGCGTCAAGACGCGCTTCTTCACGTCCGTCGGTCATGACCTGTTGCAGCCGCTGCATGCCGCGCGCCTGTCGCTCTCCGCCATGGCCGAGTACGAGAAAACTCCGCAAGGCACGCGGCTCGCCGATCAGGTGGATCACGCGCTATCGACGATCGAAGAGCTGCTGCGCACCATTCTGGATCTGTCGAAGCTGGAAGCCGGCGTCATCAAGCCTGCCCTGCAGGACGTTCCGCTGGTCGATTTGTTCGGTTCGCTCGCCATCGACTTGGAGCCGATCGCCCGTCAGAAAGGGCTGAGGTTCACCACGCGCGCGACGGACGCAATGGTCTTTTCCGATCCGTTGATGCTGAGACGCATTCTACAGAACCTGACGGCCAATGCCGTCCACTACACGGAAAAGGGCGAGATCCTGCTCGCCGCTCGGCGTCGTGGCACGATGATGCGCATCGAAGTCTGGGATACCGGCCCCGGAATTCCTGCCACCGATTGCCAGCGCATATTCGAGGAGTTCGAGCGCGGCGCTTCAGCTGCTGGCCGCAACGGCAACGGCTTCGGGCTGGGCCTGTCGATCATGCGCCGCATGGCCGAGACGTTGAACCACCCGGTTGGTCTG
>JAKAXS010000549.1 GCA_021816505.1 Pseudomonadota bacterium | reverse complement strand
GTCGAAGTCCACGAACCACGACTTGAACAGCGCCCGCGCCATCGCCTCCAGCGTCTCGCTCATGCGCCGGTTCAGCTCGATCTTGTCGTCCAGCGTGCCGAGGATGTGGGCGATGGCGCGTTGTTCGGGGAGCGGCGGTACTGGAACCCTGATTGAACGCAGCGAAGTCAGCGGCTGACCGATGCCTGGTGTACCAACGGTCGAAGAGTGTTCAAGCAGAGCGTGCCGTCCGAGCGGTGATCTAAAGAAGTAGAACATGAATAGCGGGTCAACACGCTGAGCGTCGCAAGTGAGCTTCATCAAACTGGTCGACAGCATGTATCGGCTTGTCGAGCCGTTAGGGACTATCGCGACTTGGCCGATTGCTCCACGATGCGGGAAGACCAGATCACCGGAGAAAACGTTGCGGGCGCGAAGCTCATCGGCGGTTTGGTCGGAGACAAACACGAAGTCACCGACAAGGGCTCGCGTGTCCGATATGTTGGTGCCACGGATCACCGGAACGCCGGCAGCAACGTAGGTGTCTGCCTTCATGCGTGAACCGAACGGTCCGATCGCGATAGTTCGATCGCCTGGCGCTTTGATCTCCTCGACAGTCAGCGTCTGCCACTCACCCGCCATACCCAAGCTCCATGAGGTCGGCGCCCCGGTACACGCGCCGCGCAAATGAATGCAGGCGTGCATTTGCCATGCTTTCGCGTGCGTTTCCGGCGGGTGCAACACCAGGCATGGGGGCCGAATAACCGCGCCCGATCACCTGATATCCGCGCGCGGTTATCTTATGCGCGGCGCTCATACCAAGCTCCCTTCTTGGTGCCCTGCTGCAGCAGCCGCCCGTCTTCACACAACCGCACCAACAGCCGGTAGGCCTGGTCGGGCGAAAGACGACAGAGTTCGGCGACTTCTCCTCGGGTGATCCGCCCGTGCTTTTCCACGTATTGCAGCACCATCTGTGCCTGCTGCAGCGGCTCGAAGCCGCGCTGGCGCACGTAGCCGGCCTTGTCGCCGAGCAGCCGGTAGGTCGCGGCGGAGAGGTGCCAGGTGCGGCCCTTCTTTTGGCCGCGCTCTTCGATAAGGCCCGCCTCGACCAAGCGATGCAGCGTCACGCGGGCATCGGTTTCGGGTTTCTGGATGAGGCGGGCGGCGTTGCCAGTATCCAGGTTCCCTTCGCGCCATAAGGCGTTGAGGAGAAGCAGCTCATCCAGCCTTAGTTCACGCCCGCCTTGGGCCTCAGTAACCAGGAGCTGCACGAAGTCGAGGTTGGCCGCACCACCGGGGATGACGACGCTGACGGTCGCTTCGTTGCTGCGTGCGTAGGACGGTGTGGGCCGTCCATTGCGCAATTGTTCGTAAAAGATGGTGTCGATGCCACGTGCGGTGCGCTCGACGATGCCGGCGCGTTTGAAAGCGTCGGCCAGCAGCGGGTTGCGCGGGCGCGGCGTGGTGACGAGCAAGTTGTCCAGCCGCACGCCTTCGGGAAAGCCGCCGGGGCTGGTGATTTCGATGTGTTCGTCGTGCCACTGGAAGTGCACGGCGCCCAGGCGCTGGTAGTCGCGGTGGATGAGGGCGTTGGCCAGCGCCTCGCGCAGCGCGCGCTCCGGATAATCCGGCACGCCCACCCGCAACAAACCCACCATGAGCTCCTGCTCGCGGTTGCGGACGCGGACGCGAGTCTCGATCTCTTCTATCACGCGCAAGAGCGGCCAACGGAAGAAGTCGTTGACCTCCACGTCCAGGCCGCGCAGCACCTGGAAGGCAACTTCGTGGCTCGGCAGATGTTTGCGCAAAGCATCTTCCTTGCCGAACAGCAAGAACGCGGCCAGACGCACGCCACGCACGTTGCCGTTGGCTTCTACTACTCCAAGTGCCTTGGCCAGTTCCAAGTCGGGCAGTTCCAGCAAGGATTCGTCACTGCGCCCCCGGCGCTCGCGCACGCTGCGGCGGAAGCGCTCGAACTCCAAGGGGTCGAGGTCTACCCAGCGGATGCCAGCGACGATCTGCGCCGAGGGGTCAAGTAGACCGCGGTCGGCTTGCAGAGACTGCACGGCAAAGCCGTCCATGGGCACGCATGCGGGCTTGCCGTCACCGCCCAGGGCACGACGCAGGAAGACGCCATCGCTCGTGCACACGGGTTGGCGCTGCGGTGGCACTTCGATGACCAACACCGTTTTACTGCCCAAGGCCACCGCATCGATGTACACGGACAGCGCGGGCCGCGTGCGGCTGGCGATCAGTGCCGCGAGTTTGGCGGTGTCGGTCGTGGTGCCGTGATGCGGACGGCTACCCGTGACGCGGCCGTCGTCCTCCACGCCAAGCAACAAATGAGAGGGTTCGGTGCCGGCGCGATTGGCCAAACAGACCACGGCTTCGACCAATTCACGGTCGTTGAGCGGCGAACGCTCCTCGCTCTTGAATTCCACGGCCAGTGTTTCGCCCGCTAAGACGAGCTGATGGGTCGCTTCAGGCGTCATGTCGCGCCACTCCAAAAACCGAGTTCGCGCAGATTCGTTGCAATGGAAGCATCGAGCTTCGAAGCCTCGGCCTGCTGCGCGCGCAGTTGCGCGGTAAGCCGCTGCATCTTGTCGGCGAACGGCTCACCGTCGTCTTCCTGCGCCACGGCGCCGACGTAGCGACCCGGCGTCAGTACGTGGCCGTGCTTGCGGATGTCCTGCAGCGTGGCGGACTTGCAGTAGCCGGGGATGTCTTCGTACGGCACTGGATTCCCGCTTTCGCCGGAATGACGAGAGGCGGAGCGCCACGCGTGGTAGGTGCCGGCGATGCGCGCGATGTCGGCGTCGGTTAGTTCGCGGT
>JAKAXS010000548.1 GCA_021816505.1 Pseudomonadota bacterium | reverse complement strand
ACAAGCATACATCGATGCGCAGAAGGGCGACGTCCTCATCGTGCTGCATCAAATGGGCAACCACGGACCAGCCTACTACAAGCGCTATCCGGAGGCGTTCGAACACTTCCGACCGGTATGCCGGACCAACGATCTCGGTTCGTGCACATCGGATGAGATCAACAACGCTTATGACAACGCAATCCGCTACACGGACCACGTCTTGTCGCAGGTCATCGAGCTGCTGAAGGCGAACGACGATAATTTCGAGACATCCATGTTCTACGTTTCCGACCATGGAGAGTCGCTCGGAGAGTATGGCGTCTACCTTCACGGTCTGCCCTACGCCATCGCTCCGGATGCTCAGAAGCACGTGCCAGCCGCATTCTGGTTCGGCAAGCACAAGAAGCACGATCTGCTTTTGGATGACATCGAGCAGCGCCGTCAAAAGCGTTGGTCACACGACAACGTATTCGCGACATTGCTCGGGTTGTTCGAAATCAAGTCAGACGCGTACAATGCAGACGGTGACATCTTCCAGCATCCGCCCGAGGAAACGGCGGATGACCATCCGCACCCGGCGGGCGCCAAGGGGTAGCGGGAGGGCAAGCCCACGTGCATGCGGAGCGGATTTCCCGCAAGCTGCGATGGTTCGGCTAAACCAATTCGCTTGAATGCCCTGGACAGAAGTGGAAGCAGCTGTGAATAGCTGGATCGCGGGTCTGGACATCGAGGGGCTTACTGGCGGCCATGCATGTTCTGCTAGTCGAAGACGAGTTCGGCGTGGGTGATGTGGTCAGTTCGTATCTGGCGCGCACCGGACGCAGGGTCGATTGGGTGCGGACATTTGCCGAGGGTGCGACCGCGTTGGCGAACGGCACTCACGACCTCCTGCTGGTCGACATTCGCCTGCCGGATGGTTCCGGCCTCGACCTCGTCACCCAGGTTCGCGACGCCGGCGATACACGGCCGATCATTATCATCAGCGCCCAGGATCAAATTCGCGATCGTATCAATGGGCTCAATTGCGGCGCGGACGACTACATCGTCAAGCCATTCAACCTCGGTGAGGTCGAGGCTCGCGTCGACGCGGTTCAGCGCAGGACTTTCGGCAGACCCAGTCCCAGGATCAACCTGACCAATGCGCGGATCGACGTTGCAACCGAACGCATCTGGGTCTCCGAAATCGAAATCACCCTGTCGAAAAGCGAGTGGTTGTTGCTGAAGCGCTTGTGTACGCCGCCGGGTCAAGCTGTCAGCAAGGCCGAGCTCGAGGCAACATTGTTTGCTTCCGGCAGGGCCTACGAAAGCAATGCGGTGGAGGTCTATGTCAGCCGGCTGCGGCGAAAGCTCGGTTCGGGAGCCATTCTGAACAAGAGAGGGGTTGGATACCGCCTTGCCGTCTGACACGCGATCCTGGAGCCTGGTCGACGATCTGAAGTGGCGGCAGCTTGGCCTGCTGGCGGTGCTGTGGCTCGTGGGCGCCGTCGTCTCGACCATTTTCATCATGCACGAAACGGACGAAATGTTCGACAACGCGATGGCAGAAACCGCCAACGCCGTATTGGCATTCGAGACGCAGCCGGGCCTATCAGGCGGGCCGGCCGTCGCCGAGAAACTGGCGCTATCCGGCGACCGCAGAAAGTATCTGTCGTTTCAGATTCGCGACGCCTCGGGCCAAGTCATCGTTCGCTCAAGCAAGGCTCCGGTCGATCCTTATCCTGTCTCTTTGCAGCCGGGCTACACCGGACGGGGATCGATGCGGTATCTCACGCGGGCCATCCCAGGCACGGATCGGGTCGTTCAAATCGGCGAATACTACGATGAGCGTCGGGATGCGTTCCTGGGCCTGCTCGCTGGTTTTACCGTCCCGCTCGTCATCCTTCTTGGCCTCGGCGGGCTTCTCCTGTCACGCAGCATAGGACGTATCGCGCGGCCGATCGAAGCCCTGGGTCGACAGCTCCAGTCTCGCAGCGGCGCAAACCTGCAGCTGATCGAGAATGCCGGAATGCCAGAAGAACTGGCGCCTATCGTTGACGATGTGAACCGGCTCCTGCTTCGCCTGAATGACGCCTTCGAAGCCGAGCGCGCATTCTCGGCAAATTGTGCGCACGAGCTGCGCAATCCTATCGCTTCTGCCAAGGCGCAGATCGAATACGTGTCGCGCTTTCCGGACGATGAGTCCAACAAGCGCCGCCTGCAGTCGATCGGCAGTTCTCTCGATGAACTAGGACATCGCATTGAGCGTTTGCTGCAACTGAGCCGGGCCGAAGCCGGCGCGGCGATCGCGTCATCCGGTGCCGATTTGATCGGCGTGACGCGCCTGCTGGTCGACGACTTCGTCCTGCGCGGCAGACCCGTGACGTTTGATCCCGGCAATAGGGATCGCCTGGTCGTTGCGATCGATAAGGATGCGGCTGGCATCGCCGTGCAGAACTTGATCGATAATGCTGTTGCGCATTCCGATCCGGGCGCCAGCGTCGATGTTCTAATCGATACGTCGGGCGCGCTGCGCATCATCAACACTTGTCCACCCATCGCGCCGGACGTTCTCGCGCGACTGCCAGAGCGGTTTTATCGAGAGCGGGCAGCCAAAAGCGCCGGTCATGGTTTGGGCTTGGCGATTGTCGGAGAACTGGTGCGGCAAGCCAATGGCCGTCTTGAACTGAGATCGCCTGCAGCCGGCCGGAGCGATGGATTCGAGGCGATCATGACCTTGCCGACGGTCTTGTCAGGCGAAAGCTGACGCGAAAATGACAGCAGCGGCCGAATAAGTGGCTCCGGCGCACCAACGCGAGCCGGCCGAGCCAATGCCGACATGATCAATATTGA
>JAKAXS010000547.1 GCA_021816505.1 Pseudomonadota bacterium | reverse complement strand
AAAGACTATCTAAAATGTTTCGGGCTGACCGTCCGCCCTCGCGTCGCGCCGGTACCATCCTTCCTGCGCCAAGGTTTGCGTCAGGATGCGATCTCTCGTGCGGCCTTCATCGGCGGTTTCGGCCCGGACGACGCCCGTAATCGCTGTCGTATCGCGGCGGAAGGGGATGATCTGCACGATCGGCGTTCCCCGTTCCAGCGTGTAGACGCCATCCGGCGCGGTCGCGATGAACGGGAAGTTGATCAACGAGTGGTAGGTGTCGGTATCGACCACGCCGGACACGACCTCTACGACGCCGTTGCTGCGGTTGAGTGGCGCGACGAACAGACAGCTCCACCCCGGCGGCGTCTTGATGGTCCAGTAGTTGTGGAATTTGCACGGCGGCCGCGGCTCGCGCGGATTGCCGGCAATCTGATGCATCGCATGATTGGAGACCATGACGCGATCGATCTCCCAGCCCGCTTCCACCGAACGGCCTTCTTCGGTGATCTCCAGCCGTACCGTCGCTGCCAGCGGCAAGATCCACCCGGTCGTCAGGGCATCGAGAAACGGCATGCACCGCTTGGCCGTCAGACCATTGTTCACGGCGGTGACGTGGGTGGGATCGATTGCCGGCAGCTTCTTGAACCAGTTGGGAAGCACGCTCTTTGCAGGAAGCGGCTCGGCGATGACGCCCAGATCGTCCGGATGGCATAGAAACTCGATCTTCGGTTTGGCCAGCGGCTTCAGAACGCTCAGCATCTTGTGGCTCCCTTTGCTGCGTAATGGTCGTCGAACGCTGAGAAGCGACGCCTATTCCCTCGCGGAGGCTGGGGAGCAGCTATTTTTTCCTAGGTCGCGGGAATAGGCACCGCGTCCGCTCGTTCAGATGCTGTCGACCTTCAATCTGTCCAAACAGCCGTAGACGAGGGGATATCCATGACCGACGACCAGCACAGCTCGCAGCCCGAGCTCCCTCGACGTCAGCGGGCCACGAAAATTCGAACGAGCCTGTTGAAGACGGCGGCCATCGCCTCGGTCGCAAGCGCGGCAACGCTGGCTCTCGTCCGCCCTGACCTTGCCGAGCAGCCGAGCGCGCACGCTACCGTTCACCTCCCGGCGGGCGAGGAACCGGTAGCGGTCGCCGTGCCCGCACCGTCGCCAACGGCGTCTCAAGCAGCCGACGAACCGAGCCTCAAGCTTCTGACGTTCATTGCGACTAGGTCGCGCCTGCGCGCCGAGCGCGACGGCCACAACCGCGTGACATTCCCAGCCAAGTTCCAGAGGACGTCGACCCATGCGCCGCGCATCGCGGTCAACGAGGAGCGGCTCTTCGAAGCGCGACGCCTGGCGTTCGAAAGCCGCCAGCGGGACCTACGCAGCAAAATCGGGCTCGTGCGCGACGAGATCGCGGGATTCCAGACGCAGCGCGACGCCAAGGAGCAGGAGATCTCCTTCATCAAGGAGGAGCTGCGCGCGATCGAGAAGCTTCACACCCGGCAACTCTCCAACATTTCGCGGCTCATGTCGTTGAAGCGCGACCTCACCCGCGCCCAGTGGGACATCGGCTTGCTGGAGTCGTCGGTGGCGCGCAGCAATCTTTCGATCAAGGACATCGAGCAGCAGATCCACGAAGATCGCCACGGTCTGGTCGTCGACGCCGAGCGGGAGCTTCGGGCCATCGACCTGGATATTCTCGACACGACGAAGGAGCATCAAGACCTGCCCGAGCCGCTGCTCCAACTCGCCGCAGAGGCCGTCCGCAGCACGCGACGCTAGGGCTGATCGGCCAGGCGTCGGGGGGAGGGGGATCGCGAACGTTAACGCACCGTTTGCGGGCGTTAGACGCATCGCCAAGGGGCGGAAAATTATGCTAGCAAATGGAGGATATTGAACAAGAAAGACGAAAAATGTCACGGATTCCTGACTTTACGGGCCTGGCCCTGGATTCGCCGATGGTTGCGGCAGCCGCCGCACCCGCTGCTGCGGCCGAAAGCTGGGTGACGCCCGAGGGCATCGCGTTGAAGCCGGTCTATACCGGGGCCGACACGGCGGGGCTCGACTTCCTCGACACCTGGCCCGGTATCGCGCCCTATCTGCGCGGGCCGTATCCCGCCATGTACGTCACGCAGCCGTGGACCGTGCGCCAGTACGCCGGCTTCTCGACGGCTGAGGATTCCAACGCCTTCTATCGCCGCAACATCGCCGCCGGCCAGAAGGGCCTCTCCGTCGCGTTCGATCTCGCCACCCATCGCGGCTACGACAGCGACCATCCCCGTGTGCGCGGCGACGTCGGCATGGCCGGCGTGGCGATCGACTCGATCTACGACATGCGCACGCTGTTCTCCGGCATCCCGCTGGAGCAGATGACGGTGTCGATGACCATGAACGGCGCGGTGCTGCCGGTGCTGGCGCTCTTCATCGTCGCGGGTGAGGAGCAGGGCGTGCCGCCGGAGAAGCTTGCCGGCACGATCCAGAACGACATCCTCAAAGAATTCATGGTGCGCAACACCTACATCTATCCGCCCGCTCCATCGATGCGCATCATCTCCGACATCTTCACCTACACGTCGAAGCGGATGCCGAAGTTCAACTCGATTTCGATCTCCGGCTATCACATGCAGGAAGCCGGCGCGACGGCGGACCTGGAACTTGCCTACACGCTGTCCGACGGGCTGGACTATGCACGCGCCGGCGTCGCGGCCGGCCTCGACATCGATGCGTTCGCGCCGCGCCTGTCGTTCTTCTGGGCCATCGGCATGAACTACTTCATGGAGATCGCCAAGATGCGCGCCGCGCGTCTGATGTGGGCGAAGCTCATCAAGAAGGAGTT
>JAKAXS010000546.1 GCA_021816505.1 Pseudomonadota bacterium | reverse complement strand
CCAAGAGCGCCTGCGTGAAGCCCCCGGTGGAAGCACCTACGTCAAGGCATGTACAGTCGGCCGCGGTGAACGCGAAGGCGTCGAGGCCGGCACGCAGTTTGACCGCGCCACGCGACACGTCATCGGGCTCGGCGGAGACGCTGAGTTCGGCGGAGACCGGCACCGTCGACGCGGGCTTGGTTGCAGGCGCTCCGGCGACGGACACCTGCCCGCGCAAAATGAGATCGCGGGCACGCGAGCGGGTGGCCGCAAGCCCGCGCTCGACCAGAATCTGGTCCAACCGCGCGGAACGCTGACTTGTATCGCCGTTCTTGGTCATCTGTACCCTTGTGCCACGCCTGCCCAGTACGAGAAGGGGACGCATTTGCCAAGACTTAAGCCATGCCAGCCTCAACCTGTTTGCACTTGCGCGCCAGCCTGCTAAGCCGGGGTCATCCTTACGGGGCGAGCCTATCTGAGGCGCGCCGAAGAAGAGGCGGCGCACGATGACACGTGACAACGCGGCGGCGGCTGCGAAAGGTGTCTACCTTTTCGGCACCGGCAAGACCGAAGGCGATGCCGGCATGAGCGAGCTGCTGGGCGGCAAGGGTGCCAATCTGGCGGAGATGGCCAATCTTGGTCTGCCGGTTCCGCCCGGCTTCACCATCACCACCAAGGTTTGCGCGTCGTACTACGCCGGGGATGAAAAGCTGCCGGAGAGTTTGCGCCCTCAGGTGCTCGACGCGATCGATGCGATCGGCCGCGCCGTCGGCCGCACATTTGGGGACGAGGCCAATCCGTTGCTGGTGGCGGTGCGCTCCGGCTCGCGCGCCTCGATGCCGGGCATGATGGACACGATCCTCAACCTCGGCCTCAACGCCCGCTCGGTGAAGACGCTGGCGAAAAATTCCGGCGACGAACGCTTCGCCTACGACAGCTATCGCCGCTTCATCGAGATGTACGCCGACGTCGTGCTCGGCGTGGACCAGGGCGTATTCGTCGATCTGCTGGACAACTTCAAGAACCTCAACGGCATGAGCCTCGACACAGACCTCACGGCTGAGGACTGGCGTGAGATCATCGAGGACTACCTGCAGGCGATCGAAGCGGAGACGGGTGCGCCGTTCCCCGAAGATACCGGCGAGCAGCTCTGGGGCGCGATCGCCGCCGTATTCGGCTCGTGGCAAAATCCGCGTGCCATCGTCTATCGGCGCATGCACTCCATCCCCGACAGCTGGGGCACGGCCGTCACCGTCCAGGCGATGGTGTTCGGCAACATGAGCGAGCGGTCGGCGACGGGCGTGGCTTTCACGCGCAATCCATCCACCGGCGTGAAGGAGCTCTATGGCGAGTTCCTGCTGCGCGCGCAGGGCGAAGACGTGGTCGCCGGCATCCGCACGCCGCAGCCGCTGACCGAGGCCGCCGCCAAGTCCGCCGGCACACCGGGCGTTTCGCTCGAGGCCGCGATGCCCGGCGCAATGGGCGACTTGCGGCGCGTGTTCGATACGCTGGAAAAGCGCTACCGCGACATGCAGGACGTGGAGTTCACGATCGAGAACGGCAAGCTCTGGATGCTGCAGACGCGATCGGCCAAGCGCACGGCGCAGGCGGCCATCAAGGTCGCGGTCGACTTCGTCAAGGAAGGCGTGCTCGGCAAGAACGAGGCGTTGCTGTCGGTCGATGCGCAATCGCTGAGCCAGCTTCTGCATCCCACGATCGAACCGGACGCGATGCGCGATCTGTTGGTCACCGGCTTGCCTGCCTCGCCGGGTGCCGCCGCCGGAGAGATCGTGTTCGATGCTGCCGAGGCGGAGCTGCTCAAATCGCAGGGCCGGCAGGTCATCCTGGTACGGACCGAGACGAGTCCGGAAGACATCCACGGCATGGTCTCGTCCGTCGGCATTCTGACGGCGCGCGGCGGCATGACCAGTCATGCGGCCGTCGTGGCGCGCGGCATGGGACTGCCCTGCGTCGCGGGCGCGGGGCAGCTGCGCATCGACGCCGAGGCCGGCGAGATGCGCGTGGGTCAACGGCGTCTGGTCAAGGGCGACATCATTACCATCGACGGTGCCTCCGGCCATGTGATCAACGGACAGGCGCCGATGCGCATGCCCGAACTCTCCGGCGACTTCGCGACGCTGATCGCCTGGGCGGACCAGGTGCGGCGATTGAAGATCCGGGCCAATGCCGATACGCCGCGAGACGCCTTGAAGGCGCGCGCGTTCGGCGCCGAGGGCATCGGCCTGGCGCGCACCGAGCACATGTTCTTCGAGACCGATCGCATTCTGGCCGTACGCGAGATGGTCTGCGCGGCCGACGAGGCAGGCCGCAAATCCGCGCTGGCGAAAATCCTGCCGATGCAGCGCCGCGATTTCGTCGAGCTGTTCGAGATCATGGATGGCTTGCCGGTCACCATCCGGCTGCTCGACCCGCCGCTGCACGAATTCCTGCCGCGCCAGGAACGCGAGATCGAAGCCCTGGCGGGCGTGCTGGGCATCACGCTGGACAAGCTGCAGGCGCGTATTGCGGAACTGACTGAGTTCAATCCGATGCTCGGCTTCCGCGGCAGCCGGCTGCACATCCGCTATCCCGAGATCACGGAGGTGCAGGCGCGCGCGATTTTCGAGGCGGCAACGGAGGTCGCGAAGAAAAGCGGCAAGCCGCTGGTGCCCGAGATCATGATCCCGCTCGTTGCCTGGCGGCAGGAGTTCGACATTCTCGCGCAGATCATCCGCGCGACCGCCGACGACGTGGCGCGCGAGACGGGTCACAAGCTCGACTACCAAGTGGGCACGATGATCGAGGTGCCGCGCTCTGCGCTGTGCGCGGGCGAGATCGC
>JAKAXS010000545.1 GCA_021816505.1 Pseudomonadota bacterium | reverse complement strand
GATCTTCCAGCGGCCGAGGCCGGTCTCCCTGTCGGGCGTGAGGTTGGCGGCGTGGAAGACGCCAAGACCGGGGATCTCGATCCCGACTTCCGAGCCACCGAGGTAGCGACTGAGATCCGGCTTGCCGAAAAAATGCCCGGGGGTATGGCAGTCGGTGCATCCGGCGAGCGCGACCAGATACTTTCCGCGCTCGACCTGCGCCGAGGGAGAACCGGCCGAGGCAGGGCCCAGAACGTTCGAACCGAAGAGCACCGCGCAGCCTAAGGAAAATGCCGATCGCATGTCGCCCCTCCCATCAGGTCAGAGGTTCTGACAATCAGCTTAAGCCCGCACACCGGCCGGCGCCTCAAAAAAAACCGCGCAACCGGGGTGCGGCTGCGCGGGAGGAGGCACAGGAAAATCAACAGACAGGTTACGTGGGTGGTGCAGGTGGCGTTGGCAAGACGAAGATGTAATTCGCCAGAAGCACGAGGCCCAAGCCGCCAGCCAGCGCGAGGTAGGGCAGGATGCCGGCCCGGCGCGGTTGAGCGAAGTCGGCGTTTTCGTTGGGGAAACGTCCGCGGTCTTGGACGTAGTGGCGGAAGCAGAAGACCGGGATGATCATCAGCGCCGTCGCCAGGCCGGCCCAGAGGGCTGACGGATGCCAGATCTTGGCGCCCGCACCCATCAGGATGGCATTGACGAACGACAGCACCGTACCAGTCGCGAGGATAATGAACGGCGCCCGGTACGGCCGCGGCTTGTCAGGAGAGTCGATGCGGTGAATCCAGCCCGCATTGAGGTTGAGGAAGTTGAAGATGATGTAGCAGCAGTTGGAGACGGCCAGCAGGAAGAAGAAGCTGGTTGCGTCCGATACCGCGACGGCGAGCACGAACAGGTTGAAGACGAGGTCGGTCCACATGGCATTGGTGGGCGCGCCATGGTGATTGAGGCGACCGAGATACTTCGGCAACCAACCATCGATCGAGCCTTGGTAGAGCGTGCGCGACGAGCCGGCCATCGCCGTCATGATCGACAGCAGCACCGCCATGATGATCATGATGATCAGCAGGTGCAGCACGATAGGCCCGCCGCCGACCATGAAGGCCAGTGCACGCGCCACGCCCGAACCGTCCACGATGGTTGGATCGGTCACGCCCGAAAGGCCGAGCACGCCCTGAAAGGTGAACGGCACCAGCACGAACAGCGCGAAGCACAACAGGCCCGAGTAGAAGATGGCCTTGAAGGTGTCACGAGCGGGGTTGGTGAATTCGCGCGTGTAGCAGACGGCCGTTTCAAAGCCGTACGTCGACCAGCCGGCGATGAACAGACCGGCGAGGATCACCGTCCAGCTGGCAAGGGTCCAATCGCCGCTCGGCAGCGCGAGCGGAATGAAGTTGTTGACGTCGACCTTGCCGAGCAGGATCGGTACGAGACCGACGATGGCCATCGGCACGATGACGGCGAGGCCGAGCCATTTCTGCACGCTCGCCGTACCGCTGATGCCGCGATGCTGGATCGAGAAGACCAGCAGCATCAATGCAGCGCCGATGAAGAACGCCGAGTTGAGCGAAAAGCCCACCGGCCCGATGTGTCCGGCAACGAGCGTCCACTCGCGGACCGTCGGCGTGAGGGCAGCGACCGCCTGTGCCACCTGTTGGTCGGCGGCGAGCGCTCCTACTTCCGCGGCGTGCGCCGCGATCCAGGCCTGTACTTCGGCCGAGCCGGCCGCCGGCACCGGTGCCAGCGAGTTGAGAATGTAAGCTGCCGCGATCGAGGAGCCGAGCGAGAGCACCGACGTCCACGCGACCCAGTTGCACCAGACGGACAACGGGGCGATCAGCTTGCCGTAACGCTGCCAGGCTGCAGCACCGTAAACGGACGCGCCGCCGGATTTGTTCGGATAAAGCCCTGCGATCTCGGCGTACGTGAACGATTGGATGAAACCCATCGTCATCGAGATCGCCCAAAGGACGATGGCGAGATTACCGACGGTCCCCGCCAGACCGCCGATCGAAAACAGCACGAACGCGGGGGCGCCACTGGCGACCCAAAATGCATCTTTCCAAGTAATGGCACGGCGCATCTGGCCTTCTTGTGCCGCCAGGCCGACGTCTTGTGTCGCGACAGTCATCTGCGATCCCCGAGGTTGACGAACCGAACTCTCTTACGGGCGGCGATTGCAGACGCTGCGAGGTAGTATGCGTAGGCGCGCAATCAACCAGGTCGCAGGCTATTGCCTCGGCAGCCTGCGACAATGGTGCCGCTTGGCACTAACGTGCGTGCAGGGATGAAAGGCGTGGAAGATCAAGCGTCCTGGCGACGCGAATTTCCGAGCTTCGCCTTCAACTGTGTTGAAAACGGCATCATCATCGCAATCAATGCGCGCTCAGATGTAACGCTGAACTTGCGATACACGCGCAGGCGGTAGTTCTTGATGGAGCCCTTGGCGATGCCAAGCCGTTGCGCGATGGCGCCGGTGCTGTGACCGTCCAGCGTCAACGCAACAATGTCACGCTCGCGCGGCGTGAGGCGGCTCATGATGTCTTCTGCGCGGCTCTCTTCGTCGAGCGGTTGACGATCGTCCACCGCGTAGAGAATGACACCGCCCGGTGCGACTGGATTCAATCCGTCGAGCGTCACGATGCGCAGGGGCTGCGAGAAGTTCGCTGCACGCTCGTGCACCTCGTCGCACGAGGACAGCTCGGGCAGGCCGAGTACGACTGAAGGGCGTGTAGCAAGGTCACGCCATTTCTGCGTTTCGAATACGACCGCACCGACACGGTCGATGATGCAAGCAGCACTGTCCTCGATCGTACGCGATCCATCGACAGCGCCGATC
>JAKAXS010000544.1 GCA_021816505.1 Pseudomonadota bacterium | reverse complement strand
GCCAGCGTCCGCGACGATCTTCTGCGCCATCGCGATCATCGCGCGCTTGTCAATCCACTGGCCAAAGCGCGTGAACCGGTCCTCCTGCGACAGCAGGAGATTGGCATAGACCGGCACGTTGCCGATCAGCGCCTGTTCCTGAAACACGCGGCCGACCCCGGCCGCAAAGGCATCGGCATAGCTCTGCGGCGCGTAGGGGCGGCTCTTGAGGGTCATCGTGCCAGCGTCGGCCCTGGCGACGCCGGTCATGATGTTGAACAGGGTCGACTTGCCGGCGCCGTTCTCGCCTACGAGCCCGACGATCGACCTGAGCGGGACGCGCAATGTCACGCCATGCAAGACGGCGATCGGGCCGTAGCTCTTCGAGACGTCCTCGACGGTCAGCAGGTCGGCCATCGCGCCGGCGCCGTTAGGCCTTCTTCATCGGCGACGGGCCAAACATGTCGATCTTGTAGTGCTCCTTGTACTCGGCCGCGACCCGTTCCATCTCGCCGCTCGTCTTGGCGTCCGTGTAGGCCTTGGGATAGGTCCAGCCCGGCGGCTTCGGAATGCCGGCCCATTCCACATCGATGTCGAGCGGCGTCATCAGATCCTGCGGGTCCCAGTCGTGCGGGTGCAGCACCTTGGACATCAGTTTGTAATCGAACGGCCGCGTCTTGCCATTGTTGACGTAGCGTTCGAGATAGACGTCGACGTTCTCGGCCGTCATCATCTTGGAGCCCCAGTGCATCATCCGCTCGGCGGCGCGGGGCTTCCAACCGTTCATGACATCATACAGGCGGGTCGTCATCATCGCGCCCATGAACTGCGGCACGTTGGCCGCGGTCGCCAGCATCTCGCCACGCTTGATCATCTGCGCCGCCTCGGGATTGCCATCACCCGACGACACGATCAGCATGTCCTTGCCGGCGCGCATACCCTGTGTCTTCAGCGCCGCCGCGGCACCCGCTGCTTCCTCGTCGTTGGCGGCATAGATGCCGATCGCGTCCGGATGCCGGGTCAACAGGTCGAGCGCCGCCTTGTTCCCGTCCTCCATGTTGAAGTTGCCGGGCAGATCGTCCGCGATCGTGAATTCCGGGAAGGCTTTCAATGCCTCGTTGCGGCCCCGCGTGCGCAGCGTGTCGGTGATGAACCCCGGAATCCCCGTCAGCCCGATGATCTTGCCGCCCTTCGGGTTCGACTTCTTCAGCTCCGTGAGAAGTTTCGTCGTGACCTCCTTGGAAGCGTTGAAGTCATCCGGGTCCGCGTAATAGGTGTAGTAGTCGCTAGCCTCGAACGGCGTGAACCAGGGCAGCGTCGCCCACACATTGGCGAGCCAGATCTTCTGCTGGCCGGCCAGTTCGGAGATCCGCTTGATGTTGCTGCCGTCCGGCGCGTTGAGGATGACGGCCTCGAGATCACCGGCCGCCGCGAGCTGCTCGTACTGGTCCAGCTCATGCTGGCTGTTCAGTTCGGCATCGGCCGACGTCATGCGCCAGCCCAGCGCCTCGGTCGTGTGCTCGACGGCCTTGCTGACCGTCAGGCAGTATTGCAGCCGCGACGAGAAATACATGTAGGCGAGCTTGCCATTGGGCGAGGCGACCGCCGCGGTCGGCCAGCCAAACGAGGACGCCATCGCACCGGCCGCCGCGCCGGCCATCATGAGCTGCGCGAACTCGCGGCGCGAGACGCCCCGAGTGTCGAGACGGTCGAGATGGCGGTCGATGACCTTCCTGGTCACGAAGTTGTGCTTCCGCACTGGCTGATCCTCCCCCTCCATGTCCGCATCGGACGGCAATTGCGGCAACAAGCCCAACCTGCCAGCTATCCGGAGTCTGATACCGGTATCATTGGTGGCAGGCTACGAGCATCTTCCGGCATTGGCAACCGCGAATCTCCGGCGCATCATCGGCATGGTATCGCTATCGCCGTCACGGCTAACGCAGGAATGATAGAATGGGAAACCGTCAGGACACCGCGAGCGTGAGCGCGCGCTTCGCGTCCTTTGTGCAGCGAACAGGCTATGCCGCATTGCCGGAGAGCGTGCGCCACGAAGCGAAGCGCTCGCTGCTGAACGCGCTTGGCTGCGCGCTCGGGGTGGCGCAGTCGCAACCGGTGGAGCAGGCGGTCGCCGTTCACCGGCAATTCAGCGGCCCACCGCAGGCGACGCTGATCGGCCGGAACGAACGGCTCGACATGCTAGGCGCAAGCTTCATCAACGCGGTCGCAAGCAACCTGCTCGACTACGACGACACGCATCTCAGTACTGTCATCCATCCCACCGCGCCGGTCGCGCCGGCAGCGCTGGCGCTGGCGGAAGTCCACGGTTTTTCTGGACGACATGTGCTCACTGCCTTCGTGCTCGGCGCCGAGGTCGAGTGCCGGATCGGCAATGGCGTGTCGCCGGGTCATTACGCGCGGGGCTGGCACATCACCTCCACCTGCGGCGCGTTCGGCGCAGCGGCGGCGAGTGCGAAGCTGCTGGACCTCGGCACGCAGCAGGTCGCCGACGCCCTCGGCATTGCGGCCAGCCAGTCGGCCGGCCTCGTCGAGAATCTGCCGAGCGCCGCTAAGAATGTCAGCGTCGGCAATGCCGCGCGCAACGGCCTGTTCGCGGCCCTGATGGCGCAAGCCGGCTATGAAGCAGCACCGAAGGCAATCGAAGGCCCGCTCGGCTGGGCGCAGGCGATGGGCGACACGCCGGACACGCAGGCGATGCTCGACAGCCTCGGCGAATCCTGGGAGTTGGCGCGCAACACCTACAAACCCTACCCGAGCGGCATCGTCTTTCATGCCGTCACCGATGCCTGCCTCGCACTGCGGCGCGACGACCCTCTTTATCC
>JAKAXS010000543.1 GCA_021816505.1 Pseudomonadota bacterium | reverse complement strand
ATCGCCGTGGTTCTTCCGTCATCGAACCCGCTGAATTGTTTGCCGCACGCGGCAGCCGCGATCAGTTATCCGGCTTTCTCGCCGTGCCCTTGTATTTGTCTGGTTTTGGAATCAGGCTGTCGAGCCCAGCCAAAGTGCTGCCGTCATACTTCTCGCTGATGCCGGTGAGTTGCGCCGAGATCCCATCTGCGGCGGCGGTCAAGCGGCGCTCGTTGTTCAGCTTCAGTCCTGCGGAATGCGCGAGTTCGACGATCTTGGCGATCTCCGGCACGCCCGGCGCTGCTTTCGCCGCAGCGGCAAGCTGCTTGCGGGCATTGTCGGCGCGCTTGGCCATTTCGAACGCGTAGGCTTTTCTCGCGGTCGCCTTGGCAATCGAGCGCAATGCGGTTTCCAGCTCGACGCCAAGGCCGACGAGATACAGCATGCGCAGGCGCGCTGCGTTGGCCGACGCATTCTCCCGGCCCTTTGAATGCCAGGTGTTGTGGCGCACCTCGCCCTGCGACCAGGACACCAGCTCGAAAACGCTTCCGGCCCGGTGGCCGCCCTTGTTGACGAGATCCTCCTGCGGCACGACGTGGCAGCCGTAGCAGTTCTTGGCGATCTGATAGACCGAGCGCGGCCTGATCATCCCCTTGGACTCGGAAAGCTTCCAGCGCGCGGCCGCCTCAGTCTTGCTTTCGAACAGAATGGTCTTGCCGCTGAAGCCGCTGTGGACCTTGATCCAATCCTGGCCTGCGCCGTGACAGGACTCACACGAGATGCCAGAGACCGGCTCGTCCCGATTGTCCTTCTGCTGCACGGTATAATGGCAATCGAGACATATCGTGCCGGACTTGATGCGCCGGATGCCCATCTTGTCGGCGATCTCGTTCGCCTTCTTGCTGCGCGGCATTTCGCGGAAGGTTTTGAAATGATGCGAGGTCTTCCACGCTTCGGTTTCCTGCTTGTGACACTCCGCACACGCGTTCGCGCCAACGGTCTTGGCCGCATCGGAAGCGAGCGACACGCCCGCTGCAAAGCCTAAGGCAGCCAGAACCCCGCAGACGCCCAGCGCGCCAAGCCAAAGCGAGGCCAGGTGTCCGGAAGCCTTCCGCCGAAGGCTATGCACGCTGAAACCGGCT
Organism: Pseudomonadota bacterium; assembly: GCA_021816505.1. GTDB lineage: Bacteria > Pseudomonadota > Alphaproteobacteria > Rhizobiales > Hyphomicrobiaceae > JAKAXS01. The sequence goes on along the minus strand of JAKAXS010000543.1, from coordinate 1,708 downwards.
ATCGCCTTTCCCCTCCGCTTGCGCTCCCGGTTGGGATCGAAGTGACGGCTCTCTCCTTTTGCGAGCGCGTACCGGCGCGGGCTTGTCTGCCGTCGGACCGGTCAGCGCGGAAAGCCAGCCCTTCGCGCGCTCGAGGACGCCCTCGTCCATCGTATCGTTCGACGTCGGCAGGAACGGATCCGCATAGCAGACGACGCCGACACGCGCGGCGATCGATTTGATCGCCTCAACCATGCCGGGTGCGCCGCAGGCGTAGAGGACGTCACCAGGCAGGAAGCGGGGCAGATAGTCCGTCGGCCGGCCAAACTTCACGACGCTGGTATAGCTGTGCGGCGTGCTGCACACGGGGACGACGACGACGTTGCGAAAGCTGGCGAGTTGCGCCAGGGCCGGTGCCATATAAAGCGACTCGATAGCGCGCGTGCCCGCGATGATCATGATCCTTCGTTCGGGATTCTCGCGCAGCGCCGCCACTGCGATCGACCAGATCGGCGCGAACCCGGTGCCGGTGGCGACCAGAACCATCCGGCCTTCCGAGTTCGGACGGAAATGCGCCGAGCCATACGGCCCGGTCAATTCCACCTTGTGCCCCGGCTTGATGCGCCTGCCGAGCAGCGTCGTGACCCGGCCATTGCTGTTGCGGCGCACATGAAACCAGGTCGAACGACTGCTGTTTCTCCCGGTTTCCAACGGATGCGTCAGGCTGAACGGCCGGCTGGGATAGCCGTTGAATCGAACCTGGGCGTATTGCCCTGCATGATAGGGCAGCACGCCAGACGTTGTGATTCCGACTTCCACCACTTCATGTGACAGCGCGCGAAGCGACGTCAAAACGCCTTCAACCGTACGGACGCCAGACGGCCCCATTTCGAGGACCGCGTCTCCGACGATACGGCACTGACAGGCATGAACGATCCCTGGCGAGGCCCCCATCCCGCCGCGCACCTCGCCCTCAACCAGGCGGACACAGCAGCTGCCGCAATGCCCTGCACGGCAATCATGAGGCAGCTCGACGCCGTTGCTGAGAGCAGCATCCAGCAGCAACTGCCCACGCGGCGCGCGAAAACTTTGACCGCCGATGGTGATTTGGTGAGTTCTTGCCATTGTCGCCCTCGAAAGCCCCATTCGAAGGATCGACCACAAACATGGTCTGTTTTACGGCGGCAATCAGGCGAAAACGGCAAAACGATTTGACGAGAAAACGATCAAGCGAAATTCCATATGCTCAAGCGGTGATTTGGGCGCCAACCAGTACAAATAACCCATGTTTTGCCGTGCGGCCCGTTCACGCCGCACCGCCACGCCCGACACATCGCTTGTTTCGACATTGGCTGTACGACGTTTTACCATTTGCCTGAACTTGACTACGTTGCGGCCATACGAAGGCCTATTTTGGCGTCAAATAGTCAATCTTCGCGAAGCGGTCGGGGGACCTTTTCGCGAAGACATCGGGGAGGGACCGCTCTGTTTTTTCGAGGGGCCCGATGGGACGTTTATCAGGCATTTCAATGCTGTCGTGTGCTGTTGCCTGCGCCATCGTAGCGGGCGCGGCATGGCGCAACCAGAACGCTGTCGCTGCCGAACGCGGCGCGAATGGTTGGACGGCAGCGATCACCAACGACAAGCCCGATCCGGCTGGCGAAGCAGACGCGCCCACCGCGAATCCAGCAACCGCCGCCGCGAATCCGGAGGCTTCCACCGCCAAGCC
>JAKAXS010000047.1 GCA_021816505.1 Pseudomonadota bacterium | reverse complement strand
AGCTTCCCGGGCGTCAACGCAGTGATCCATCATCGCCTGGCGCATGCGCTCTACGATCTTGGTGCGCCCGTCGTGGCGCGCATCATCGCCGAGCGTGCGCACGCCGCCACGGGCATCGATATCCATCCCGGCGCCACCATCGCCGGCAGCTTCTTCATCGATCACGGTACCGGCGTGGTGATCGGCGAGACCGCCGTCATTGGCGAGCGCGTGCGCCTCTATCAGGCCGTGACGCTTGGAGCGAAGCGCTTCTCCGTCGACGAGCAGGGCGCGCTGGTCAAAGGCATGCCGCGCCATCCCATCGTCCAGGACGATGTCGTGATCTACGCAGGCGCGACGATTCTCGGCCGCGTAACGATCGGGCGGGGCTCGGTCATCGGCGGAAACGTCTGGCTGACGCGCAGCGTCGGCCCTGACAGTCACGTCGTTCAGGCCCATGCGCGATCGGAGACATTCGACGCGGGCGCGGGCATTTGACGCTTCCTTGGTCTGGAATGATATGCTACGTAGCACTCGATACGTAGAACACTATTCTATAATATAACAGACACAGGGTGCAATATGGCAGACGAAGTCCAAACCGCGCTAGGCGATGCCGCCGCTCGCCAACTCGCTAACGCCACCAAAACCGTCCCGCAATTCGACCTGATCACGCCGCGCTGGCTGGTTCACCTCCTGAACTGGGTTCCGGTCGAGGCAGGCATCTACCGCGTCAACAAGGTCAAGCCCGGTTCCGAGGCTGACGTCGAATGCTCGGACCGCGACGAGAAGGTGCTGCCCGGTTCGTTCATCGACTACGACGAGAACCCGCGCGAATATCTGCTGTCGGCGGTCAACTCCGTCGTCGACATCCACACGCGCGTATCCGACCTCTACAGCGTGCCCCACAACCAGATCAAAGAGCAGCTGCGCCTCGCCATCGAAAGCGTGAAGGAGCGGCAGGAAAGCGAACTGATCAACAACAAGGAATACGGCCTGCTCGCGCACGCCGCGAAGTCGCAGAAGATCAAGACGCGCACGGGCGCGCCGACGCCCGACGATTTGGATGAGCTGCTCGCCCGCGTGTGGAAAGAGCCGGCGTTCTTCCTCGCTCATCCCCTCGCCATCGCAGCTTTCGGCCGCGAATGCACGCGGCGTGGCGTTCCGCCGCCGACCGTCAGCCTGTTCGGCTCGCAGTTCATCACGTGGCGCGGCGTGCCGCTGATCCCGTCGGACAAGCTGGCGATCAACACCGCCGGCAAGACGAGCATCATCCTGCTGCGCACGGGCGAGGCCCGTCAGGGCGTCGTCGGCCTCTACCAGCCGAGCCTGCCCGGCGAGCAGAGCATGGGGCTGTCGGTGCGCTTCATGGGCATCAACCACAAGGCAATCGCGTCTTATCTCGTCTCGCTCTACTGCTCGCTCGCCGTCCTGACGGACGACGCGCTGGCCGTGCTCGAAGGCGTCGAGGTGGACAAGTATCATGTCTACAGCTGATTACGCGAAGCACGCGTACGGTCTCGCGCCATCGGCAGACGAGGCGCTGCTGACGCGCCTCGTCAACGAGATCTACCGTACGCCTGCGGGAGGCATGGGGCCTGCGCCCAACTTTGCCGATCCCGCGGCTGGCGGCCTGGGCTTCAGCCCCGGCGCCGTCACCACGAGTTTGACGGGGCCGGTTTCCGAACCGACACCGGTACACACGGCGCTGCCGTCCGGCTCGCCGCCTGATCTTTCCGCGGGCAACGTTCTGGCAGCGACGGCGCCCAAGCCGTCGGCTGGCGGACCGAGCGTGGGTGGATTCGGTGCCAGCCCGGGCGCGGGAAACAGCATTCCCGGCTTCAACTTCGGCGCGGCAGAGCCTTCGAAGACGTTGGCCGCGCAGCCGACCACCGTTTCGAGCAAGCCGCCTGAAACGCCGCTCGACGATCTCGTCGTGCAGGCGTTGGGTGGATCGGCTTACACGGGGCCGAGCCTTGGCGGACTGGGCGCCAGCCCGGGCATCGCCACGTCCGGAACGGCGCCGGTCAGCGCGCCGCGCGGAGAGACGCCGTTTGCCGTCGATCCGCTCGGCCTCGACGGGCCCGGGACAGGCGATCTCGGACCGCTGCTGCGCTTCGACGATCGGCAACGCGACGTGCCGAAAAGCGCGGAGGGGAAGCCGGCGTCGAGCTTCTACTACTTCGACACGACGGCACCGTCGGCCGGCAAGGCGGACGAGCCGGATAAGGCGTTGCAGCGCTTCGATCGCAAGACCGAGCGCGATCCGAAGTTTGCGTCGGCGCATCCGCCGTTCGACGTCAACGCCATTCGTCGGGATTTTCCGATCCTGTCGGAAAAGGTGAACGGCAAGCCGCTCATCTGGTTCGACAACGCAGCGACCACGCAGAAACCGAAGTCTGTGATCGACCGGCTCTCGTACTTCTATGAGCACGAGAACTCGAACATCCATCGCGCGGCGCACGAACTGGCGGCGCGCGCCACGGATGCCTACGAGGACGCACGCGAGGCGGTTCGCCGCTTTCTCAATGCGCCGTCGACCGAAAGCATCGTGTTCGCGCGCGGTACCACGGAGGCGATCAACCTCGTGGCGCAGAGCTGGGGGCGCCAGCACATCGGCCCCGGCGACGAGATCATCGTCACGAACCTCGAGCATCACGCCAACATCGTGCCCTGGCAGCTGTTGGCGTGGGAGAAGGGCGCGAAGATCCGCGTCGCGCCGGTCGACGACCTCGGTCAGATCCGGCTCGACGAGTATCAGAAGCTCTTCAACTCGCGCACGCGCATCGTGTCGTTCACGCAGGTTTCGAACGCTCTCGGCACGGTTACGCCGGCGAAGGAGATGATCGAGATCGCGCGGCGCTACGGCGTGCGTGTGCTGCTCGACGGGGCGCAGTCCGTCTCGCACATGAAGGTCGACGTGCAGGATCTCGACCCGGACTTCTTCGTGTTCTCAGGGCACAAGCTGTTCGGACCGACCGGCATCGGCGCGCTTTATGGCAAGCCGGAAGTGCTCAACGCCATGCAGCCGTGGCAAGGCGGCGGCAACATGATTGCCGACGTCACGTTCGAGCGGACGCTGTTTCATCCAGCACCGCTGCGCTTCGAAGCCGGCACGGGCAACATCGCGGACGCGGTGGGGCTTGCGGCGGCGATCGAGTACGTCGAACGCATCGGCCTCGACAAGATCGGCGAGTACGAGCACGGGCTGCTCGAGTACGCGACGCATCATCTGTCGCGGATTCCCGGCCTCACGATCATCGGCCGCGCGAAGGAAAAGGCCAGCGTGATCTCGTTCGTTCTCGACGGCTTCAAGAGCGAGGAAATCGGCGCGGCACTCAATGCCGAGGGCATCGCGGTGCGCTCGGGTCATCATTGCGCCCAGCCGATCCTGCGCCGCTTCGGTCACGAGACGACCGTGCGGCCGTCGTTCGCGTTCTACAACACGTGCGGAGAGATCGACGTCCTCGTCGATGCCGTGAAAAAGCTCGCAAACGAAAGCGATCTTTCCCGCGCCCGCTGATCCAATGTCGACCGGCCGCGAAAGCGGCCGGTCGCTCACCGTTTGACCGCGCTCCCAGCCCTTCACCCCACCCGCGCTTCGCGCGACCTCCCCGTCAAGGGGAGGTGAGGACGCCTGCTGCGTCGCGCGCGTCTGCAGCCGCAATCGTCCATCAACGACATCGCCGCTTGCGCAACAAGTTCCCCTCCCCCTGGCGGGGAGGGTTAGGGGTGGGGGGAAGATCTTGGACGACGGCTTATAATTCTCGCTTGAGGTAGGCACGCGGCGACCGCAGTTCCCGCCCACTTCGGAACCAGTGGCAGCTGGCGCGTTTGTCACAAAATCTCTTCATTTGCTGTTTCAGGATTGCGCAGTTCATAAGGCGTGCACCGATTGGGTCGCGCCGGTTGTGAACTCACGTTTTCTGAGGAGCGAAGAATGTCTGTCTCTACGATTGCCAAAGCCGTAACCGCTGTTGGAGCTGCGCTCCTGCTGCAGGCCTCCATGGCCTCCGCGCACGGCTTCAAGGACTGCACGACCGAAGCCAAGGACAAGTGGAAGACGGAGAAGGATGCCGAAGCGGCGGCGACCGCGGCCGGCTACACCGTCAGCAAGGTGAAAGTCGAAGGCTCCTGCTACGAGGTCTACGCCAAGGACAAGGCCGGCAAGAAGTTCGAACTGTTCTACAACCCGGTCGATCTGAAGCTGGTCAAGACCCAGGAAGACTGAGGCGTTGGCCTCTAGCGCTGCAACGGACGAAATAACGCGCACGATCAGGGTGTGGGACACCTTCGTGCGCGTTTTTCATTGGAGCCTCGTGGTCGCGTTCGTGACGGCCTATTTCGCCGGCGACGACTACGAGACCGTTCACCTGGTCGCCGGGTATGCGGCTGCGGCGCTGGTAACCGCTCGCATCGTTTGGGGCGTCGTCGGCACGGGATACGCGCGGTTCGCGCAGTTCGTTCGCCGGCCGTCGACTGTGCTGGGCTATCTGGCGGACATCGCGACGGGGCGCGAGGTGCGCTATCTCGGGCACAACCCCGCGGGCGGCGCGATGATCGTGGCGCTGCTCGTCACGATCGGCGGCATCTGCCTGACGGGCTGGCTGTTGACCGACATCTTCTGGGGCAGCAAATTTTTCGAAGACGTGCACGAGTGGCTCACCAACCTGGCCCTGGTGCTGATCGCGCTGCATGTCGCGGGGGTGGTGATCGCGAGCGTGCGGCACCGGGAGAATCTGCCGGGTGCGATGGTGACAGGACGCAAGCGCGCACCGGCCGGCGATGATGTTGCTTAGGGCCACGCCTATTCGGCAGCAGAAAAAACCTTCGCTGGCCGTCGATCGCGGCCCCGCCGGTTCGTCGTGGCGTTGAGACCAGACAACCACGGAGGATCATCCCATGAGCGCTCGTGACAAGATCATGCCTTGCCTTTGGTTTGACAGGCAGGCGGAGGAGGCCGCGAAATTCTACGTCTCGGTGTTCGAGAACGGCCGCATCCTCGATATTTCGCACTACGACAAGGGTATGCACATGCCGGAAGGCACGGTGCTGACGGTGATTTTCGAGATCGCCGGCCGAACGATCCAGGCGCTGAACGGCGGCCCGAGTTTTGCGTTTTCCGAAGCGGTCTCGTTGTCGATCGATTGCGCGTCGCAGGCGGAAATCGACGACCTGTGGCGCAAGCTGACGGCGGACGGTGGCTCCGAAGGTCCGTGCGGCTGGCTCAAGGACAAGTACGGGCTGTCCTGGCAACTCGTGCCGTCGCGTCTCTGGCAGCTGGTGAAAGACCCCGATCCGGCGAAGACGCAGCGCATGTGGCAAGCGCTGTTGCAAATGAAGAAGCTCGACATCGCCAAGCTGGAGGCAGCGCACGCTGGCGAATGAGCGTCCCGCTCCTGCCATGACGTCCGTTCGCCCCCAACAATGGCCGTACCGCCGCCACGTTCTGTCCCGCGGAATGACATAAAGTCGCCAACGCAACTTGGCCCTATGCCTAACGTTTTTACGATTCTTGCACGAAACGCCTGGGGGTTTCATGGGCACGGGGGAACGAGCGGCGCATTGCGCCATCGCGTTTCTGACGGCTGTCACCGCTTTTGCATCACACGCCGTCGCGGACGACGTGGTGCTGATGCCGTTTGCCTGCACGGTGGTCAGCGGCAAACCGGTGCTGACGCCCGCGCCCGACCAGGGCCATAGCGTGTTGGGACCGCGCGAGAGCCGCAAGGTGAAAACCTGCTCGACCGTGGACACCAACTATTGCCGTCAATGGACGACCTTCAAGTTCGACATGGATTGTGGCGGCACGCGCGTTGCGTGGATGCAGGTTTACGCCAATGCCGAGGACCACACGCGCCGCCGCGTCTGGGAGGCAGGCGGCCAGCTGCGCGTGCAGAACACCACGAAGCGCAGCAAGCGTATCGACGATATGTGCGCGCGGCGGCTCGGCCCGCAGATGGAGTGGGGAACGACGAGTGAAGTCTGTGACCAGGCCTCGCCCGTCAACGCACCGAACTCGACGGTCATGCCGCCGGGCTTTGCGCCGATGCTCGGTCTCGACGCGGTGATCGTCGCGATGGACAAACTCGGGCGCTACCCGATGGCGCGCGCGACCAAGCCTGCGCCCGCGACGACCGCCGCGTTGCCGGTTGAAAAACCGGCCGAAACAGCCGCGAAGGAACCGGAACCGCCCGCCGCTCCGGCCGTCGAAGACCTAGCTGCCGAGCCGCCTGTGGCCGTAGCGGAGGCTGCTGCTCCAGCCCCTGAGGCGGCGCCGAAACCGGAAGTTGTCACGCATCGCGAGATGCAAGCTCAGCCTGACGTTGCCCCGGCCGCAACAGCAGAGGCGCCGGTGGCGCCGGCCACGCCATCGCCCGGCGGATTGCCACCGCAAGACTCGTCTGCCGCTGCCGCGCAGGTGATCGAACCCCAGGTGCCTGACGCTCGGGTGGCTGACGCGCCGGTAACCGGCGCGCAGCCGGCAGCGGACGCCGTGACTGTGATCAACAGTGCCGACCCACCGGCTGTTCGCAGCGATGCCGCGCCTGAACCGGCTGCTCCACCGGAGATCGCGGCCTCGGAGCGCACGGTCGATCCCGTCGAAACGACGGCCACGCCTGCGCCTGAAGCGGTGACCACGCCGCCGGTTGCCGTGGCGCCGCCGCCGACGCCGGTCGTAGCCAGCGACAACACGCTGGCCTATGCGATCGCGGCGTTCGCCAGCGCTGCCCTGGTCATGACGACTCTGGTCGTCACCTGGCTGCGGCGTGCGAGCATCGAGCCAACCGCATCGGCGCCAGAGCCACCCGTCCTCCAGACGACCGAATTCGATGTCGAGACATTCGTCCAACCGCTGCATCCCACGACGGTGACTGAGACGTTTTCTGCCGCCGGTGCTCCGGCAACGACGGACATGACGCTGGAGCCTCGCGGCGCCCTCGTGCCGCTCGTTACCCGCGCCAAGCCCATGCCGGCCCGGTCGGGTGCCATCGACCTCGGAGACCGCATGCCGGCGAACAAAAGCGAAGCGCTCGAGTTGCTCGGCATGGGGGTTGCGTCGGACGGCAATCTCGCGTCGCTGAAGAAGATCATCGACGGGCTGCGCATGAACTGGCATCCCGACTACGCCCAGGACGAGCATGATCGCCGCGTTCGCGAAGTGCGGCTGAAGCAGATCAACGCGGCGTGGGAAATTCTCGAAGGCAGGGCAGCTTAAGTTTCGGTGCAGCACTGACATTTGGCCGCCCCGGCCAATCAGGGTAACGTGTTATCCGATCGAGCCGGGCAGGTGAGATGACGACCGAAGCGATCGAGCCAGCAGAAGAGAAGTTTGATCTCGTCGCGGTGTTCCGTGCCGCGGCGCCGGAGGCGCGCGAGCGCAAGTTCTGGATCACGCTGGCGATCGCGCTGTTTCTGCATCTGGCGATCCTTATCGGCATCGTGCGGTCGCCACCTGCGTCGATGGGCGATCCGAATTCGCGGCCGGATGCGGTCAGCGTCTCGTTCGTCACTGAGGCCGAGTTGCTCGACGCGACGACGGGTGCCGATGGCGGCGGTGCGACGCCTGCACCGCAGCCGACGCCGCCCCCTCCGCCCCAAGCGCAGCCGCAACCGCCTGAACCTCCGACACCGCCGCAGCCACCGGAGCCGCAGGTGCTGCCCCAGCCTGCCCCTCCGCCGGCGCAGCAGCCGAAGTCGGAAGCCGAGAAAGCCGAACCTCCGCCCAAGTCCGAGGAACTCGCCAAGGCGGAGGAAGAGAAAGCACCGGAATCGCCGGTGCTGCGCGACTCGCTGCCTGCCGAAGCTGTCGCGGAGAAGAAGGCCGATGAAGCGGAGCGGGTGAAATCGGACTCCGAAAAGGAAACGAAAGAGACCAAGGAGGCGCAACAGCCGAAGGAGACCGAGGCCAAGGAGACGAAAGAGGCAAAGGAGGCGCAGCAGGAGCTCGCCGAGCTGCTGAAGCTGCCCGATCCGGCGACCATCCAGCAGCCGACGCCGAAGCAGCCGTCCGCCAAGCGTCAGCCGCAACAGCAACAGCAGCAGAAGCAGGCGATGCGTCAGCCCAACATGACCATGCCGCCGGATGCGATGACGACGCCGTCGCTGGATGGAAAATCGGCCGGCGTGCAACGCCCCGCGGGCATCACGCGATCGGGCGCGAACGACGATTTCGCGCGCGGCGTCGTGCGCGCGCTGCGCCAGACGATGCCGCAGATGAACGTGCTGGGCCGGGTGACCGTGCGCATCCTGATCAACCTGAACGGTAATATTCAATCCGTGGAAGTTCTTAGCCGGTCAGAAAATACCGATCTGAACCGGGCCATCGTCTTTTCCACGAAGCAGGCCAGCTTCCCGTTTCCGCCCAACGGCGCGACCGAACTCGATCGCACCTTCACGATCACCTACATCTATCATTGAACGCCTGATTGCCTGTCGAACACTGGGCGCCGGAAACGCGTCCCTGCGATATTGCCGCATGTTCCCATTCGTGGCACGCTGCCCGGCAACGCGAAGAAAAATCAAAAACATCTCGCGCGAATTAGCTTTCACCGGGAGGAAGCACGATGAACGAACAGCTCAAGGCTGAGCATTTTCACGGCGCGTGTCCGCATGACTGTCCGGACACGTGCGCCATGACGTACGAGGTCAAGGGGGGCCGCCTCGTCGACGTTCGTGGCAAGAAGGAGCATCCGTTCACGCGCGGCGGCCTTTGCGTGAAGCTCAAGGATTTCCACGATCATCACGCCAACCCGGACCGGCTGATGTATCCGCTGCGCCGTACCGGGCCCAAGGGCTCCAAGCAGTACGAGCGCATTACCTGGGATGAGGCGATCTCCACCATTGGCGCCAAGTGGCGCGAGATCATCGCCGAATACGGCAGCCAGGCGATCATGCCGTACAGCTACCTCGGCAACATGGGCCTCGTGCAGGGCATCAACTCCGGCGACCCGTTCTTCAATCGTCTCGGCTCAACGGTGAACGAGAAGACGTTCTGCACCTCCGGCTCGTCGACGGCATGGCTGCTCACGCATGGGCCGACGGGCGGCGTCGACCCGGAGAGCTTCGTGCATTCGAAGTTCATCGTGATCTGGGCGTGCAACACGATCTCGACCAACCTGCATCACTGGCCATTCGTCCTTGAGGCGCAGAAGCGCGGCGCGAAGATCGTGGTGGTGGATTCCTTCCGCTCGCGCACGGCCAAGGGTGCCGACTGGCATATCTGCCCGAAGCCCGGCACGGACGGTGCGCTGGCGATGGGCATCATCAATTCGATGGTCGAGCAGGGGCTCGTCGACCAGGACTACGTGGACAACCACGTGCTCGGTTTCCCCGAGCTAAAGGCGCGCGCCGCAGAATTCACGCTCGATTATGTCGAGCAGATCACCGGCGTCAAAGCGGCGGACATCACCACGTTCGCGCGCGAGTTCGCGACCGCGCAGCCCTCCGCGATCCGCATCGGCGTCGCGATCGAGCGTTCGGCCGGTGGCGCGCAGGCGTCGCGGGCGATCTACGCGTTGCCCGCGCTCGCCGGGTCATGGCGTCACGTCGGCGGCGGCATGCTGCAGCTGCCGCTGTGGGATTTCCCGGTCGACTGGGCGAAGGCCGCGCGGCCGGACTTCATCAAACCGGGCACGCGGGTGGTCAACAACCTGCGCCTCGGCCAGGCGCTGACCGGCGAAATGAAGCTCGATCCGCCGATCAAGTCGCTGTTCGTGTTTTGCACGAACCCGGTGAGCCAGTCGCCCGAGACGAACAAGATCGTGAAGGGCCTGGAGCGCGAGGACCTGTTCACCGTGGTCGCCGAGCACTTCATCACCGACACGGCGAAGTATGCCGACATCATCCTGCCGTCCGCGATGGCGGCAGAGGCGGAAGACATGATGTGGTCGTGGGGCACGTTCTATCTCACCTACAATCAGAAGGCGATTGACCCGCCGGGCGAATGCCTTTCGACGTCCGAGATGTGGCGCCGTCTCGCCAAGGAGATGGGCTTCGAAGACGACGTCTTCAAAATGTCGGACAGCGAACTGTGCGCGGCCTACATCAATTGGGACGACCCTAAGATGGGCGGCGTCGACATGGACTACTTCAAGGAGAAGGGGTTCTTCAAAATCGACGTCGGCTCGGCCGATACGCGCGCGCCGCACGCGAACGGCAATTTCCCGACTCCGTCGGGTAAGGTCGAGGTCCTGCTGCCCGATCACAAGAACTTCGTCGCGGGCCCGTTCCGCGCCATGTACGACGGCGAGCAGGATGGCAGCCCGGTGGATCCTCTGCCCGCTTACGACCCGCCGCGTGAAAGCCCGGTGACGAACCCGGAGCTGGCGAAGCTCTACCCGCTCAACATCATCTCGCCGAAGAGCCACGGCTTCCTGAACTCGTGCTACGCCAACGAACCGCACAAGATCAAAGGCCAGGGCGAGCAGTTCGTGATGATCTCGCCGGCGGACGCCGCCACGCGCAGCATTCGCGAGGGCGATCCGGTACGCGTCGCGAATTCGCGCGGTGCGTTCGAAGGCGTCGCAAGGGTCACCGACGACGTCAATCCCGGCATCGTGGTGGCGACGCTGGGTTACTGGCGTTCGCTCAATCGCTCGGACGGGTCCGTGAACTCGATCTCGTCGGATGCCTGGAGCGGCCTTGGCCGCGCGCCGACCTACTCGGATAATCTCGTCGAAGTCACGCGCGTCAACTGACGCGCGCTGCTCATCGAATGCGCATTGCGAAGGCGGCTCCGGTTGGGGCCGCCTTCTTTTATTCAGTCACGCATGAGATGCGTTCCGGAACGCCGGCGCTAATAGATCCCGAGCGGGAAATAGCGCGTTACGATTTCCTCGAACCGGCCGGTGCGCCGGATCTTCTTCAGGGCGTCGTTGATCTCGGCCTTCAGCCGCGGATCGTTGCGGCCGACGGCGATGGCCAACCCGTCGCCAAAGTACTTCGGCTCCAGGAACGAGCCGCCGCGGAACTCGCAGCAGGCGCGTGCAAGTGTTCCCTTCAGCCAGAACGACAGGCTGACGGCGTCGTCGAAAACATAGTCGACCTTGCTTTGCTGCAGGGCATCGCGCGCAAGCTCGACGTTTTCGAAAGCCTCGATGCGGCTGTCGCGGAAGAAGGCGCGCAGGTAGGCCTCGTGCGTGGTGCCTTTGGCGACGCCGATCCGCTTGCCGTAGAGTTCGTCCGGGTTGATCTCCCCGGCCTCGGTCGTGGCCAGCGCGGCGAATCTGCCCGGCGTCTGGAAGTAGCGGTCGGTGAAATCGATGTCGGCCGCCGTCTGGGCGCCGACGGTGTGCGCGGCGATCACCGCGTCGGCGTCGCCGCGCTTCATCGCCAGCATGAGTTCGTCCCAGAGCCGAACCTTGATATCGCACGCGGCCCCGACTTCCAGGCAGATCGCGCGGGCAAGGTCGACGTTGAGGCCGGTCAGGATGCCTTCATCGTCGTAGTAGTTGAAC
>JAKAXS010000046.1:4942-11447 GCA_021816505.1 Pseudomonadota bacterium | reverse complement strand
GTGCGATCGAGGCCTCTTGATAGCCGCGCTCTCCCTGCGCCGCAAGCGCAGTCTTCCGCCCCCGGATGCCCACGATTTCAGCGCGTTGCGGCGACCACTTGGGTGGTCCCCGCCGGGGCCATCCGGAGGTTGGATCGCGGACCGGAAAGCAGCCGGCAATGCCTTGCCCGCGCAAGCTTAAGGCGCTAGAAGGCGGCCTCTGATGGGGCGTAGCCAAGTGGTAAGGCAGTGGATTTTGATTCCACCATGCGGAGGTTCGAACCCTCCCGCCCCAGCCAGGTTTGGCGGTCGCCGCCAATTCCCGAAATCCCCCCAAGCCCATCATCAGTCGGTCCCAGAGAGAGCAATATTGGTGCGATCAATATTGCTGGACTAACTCAATGTCCAAATGGAGTGGCCGCCGACCAATCGCGACAAGCCGACCGCGGATACCGATCAGGATCTGGCGCGGCACCAGAGGTGGTACTGGAGCGAGAACAGAAGAACCTTATCGCTACATCGAGCGGCTTCATCTTGAGGTAGACGACCTCATCAAGCTCAAAACTCGCGGGACTGACAACGTACCTCTCCTGGACAAGTTGTTCACCAGCCAAGATTCACCTCGCTGTTGAGATCCTGAAGAAGGTAGAAGCGCATGCTGGCAGCTCATGCCGACGGCAATGGCGGTGGATGAGTGGAAGGCTGAGCTGCGAGGAACGCAAGGCTGGGATTGATTGAACATGCGACAAGTCACGCCCTTAGGTTCATTCCTGCTTGACGCTATCCGGGCAGTTGCAGCTTATTTGGTCGTTGTGGGACACGGTGTTGGCTTCGTTTACGCCGACGTACTCAAAGATCCCATGGCACCCTATGTGCAGAACATTGCCGTCACCGTGTTTTTCATTGTGTCCGGCTATGTCATTGCGCAGCAGCTCGACAAATTTCAGCAGCAGCAACGAACGTTCGGCGACTACTTCTGCAATCGGGCAGCACGAGTTTATTCCGGGCTAGTGCCAGCCCTGATTTTCATCGCTCTCGCTGACGTCGCTGCCATTATGGCCGGATTGGCCTATTCCCACACCAAAGCTCTCAACCTGCACACGTTTGTCGCAAATCTTTTCATGCTGCAGGACTTTCCGAAATGGGCGCGCGCCTGGAGTCCCGTAACGTCTTTCGGTTCCGGCCGCCCGTTGTGGACGCTCGCTGTAGAATGCTGGATCTATTTGGCAGTCGGCTGGGCGGTCTTCAAGCGAGCCGACCTAAGTGCCGGCCATCGTACCGCCTGGGTGGTGCTCGTGCTGTTCTCGATCGTACCGTTTGCAAACCTTTATGGAGGGCGTGGTACCGGCCTTTTCCTTTATTGGCTTGCCGGCGCGCTTGCTTATTGGGTGATTTCGCGCACCCTTGCAGATCGGGCGGAGCCGCGGCTGTTCCTCGCGGGGGCGGTCGTGGTGGGAATCGCCGCATTGTTCCGGCTCTGGCGCGCCAATGGTGACGGCTATGATCCAGGATTCGCGTTATGTGCGGCGCTGTGTTTTGGATTGTTGATGGCGGCGAGTTCGCTGGCGAGCGGCACGCAGCCTCGCGGACGGGCGATCGCAAGTTATTTTGCCGGAGCCTCTTACACCCTTTATCTGACTCACTACACGATCCATACGCACTTGGTCGCGGCGATGAATGCGTATCAGTGGCCGAAGGCCTGGGTATTGTTGGTGGCGCTCATTCTCCCCGTGCCGGTGGCGCTGCTGATCGCGAGCCAGACCGAGAGAAAGTATCGACAGCTGGCCGACTGGCTGCTGCAGGTGTTCGGAGCGCAGCGTAGCGCAAGCGTCGCGAGACCCGAACGTGATGTTTCCACTCGCGGCGCTTCTTAGCTCTCGCGAGTATCACTTTATCGAAGTCGTTTGGTCATCGACTCAGCCGGTCAACGACGCGCACGTCGGTGACGCCATTTCAAAAAACCAAGCGTCACGCATTGCGCTTTGTCCTTCAACGTGCAGTGCGGCTGCTTGCGATATCCACTGTAGTTTAGCCAAGCATTTCCGCGCCTTATCGTCGTTCTTTTACGAGCGGCGCTCAATCGTTCTTCAACCATTCCGTGGAACTCTGTGCGCTCATAAGGGTCGTCACGATTTTCGATATCCGAAACTTAGATTACACGAACCAGACGCTTTCAATTTTCTGGTACCGCAGTTTTTATAGTGAGTAACCGTCATGACATGCTCTTTGCTTGGCATGTTCCGGCGCAGCAAGGATGGAGCGGCCGCGATCGCGTTCGCGCTCGTACTCCCCGTCTTTTTGATGCTGCTGTTGGGCATTCTAGCTTACGGAATTTACTTCGCCGCCGCGCACACCACCGCACAGCTCGCGGCCGACGCAGCCCGCGCCTCGGTGGCCGGACTGACGGACACGGAACGCGCTTCATTTGCGCGGGCCAACGTAGCCAGCAATCTCGCCAACTATTCCGTACTGCTGGATGCCTCGAAGGTGACGGTGGAAGCGGCCGCCATGCCGAGCGACGCGACGGAATTTCGCGTGGCCATCAGCTATGACGCCTCCGACCTGCCGATCTGGAGCTTCACGCCGTTCCTGCCGCTGCCCTCCAGCACGATCGTGCAGAGCGCGGTGATCAAGCGGGGTGGCTATTGATGCGGCCCCTTTCGCTTTTGTCTGCCGTCCAGCGCTTCATTGCGCGCCTCGCGCACGATGATCGCGGTGGCATCGCGATCATCTCATGCGGCTTCTTCATGATCGGCATCGCCGCCTCCGCGCTGGCGGTCGACCTGGGCTCGCTCTATCTCGAGAAGCGCCGCGCGCAAGGCATAACCGACCTTGCGGCCATTGCGGCCGCGGGCGATCTGGCGCACGCGGAAGCGGCGGCGCGGGCCACGCTGACGGCAAACAAGATCGATCTGACCCGGGCCACTTTACGCGTGGAGCTGGGGCACTATCAGCCCGATATCGCCACCGCAGCCAACGCGCGCTTCCAGATCGGTGTGCTGCCGTACAACGCCGCGCGCGTGACGTTGACGAAGCCCGGTCAGATCTTCTTCGCGAAGACGTTCACCGACGACTGCTGCGATATGACCGTGACGGCGATCGCGGCAAGCGCGCAGATCGCAACCTTCTCCATCGGCAGCCGATTGGCGGCGATAAACGGCGGCGTCATCAACGGGCTGATGAAGGGGCTGCTCGGCGGCAGCGTCAACCTGTCGGTGATGGACTACAACGCGCTGATCGGGGGCAACGTGAAGCTGTTCCCGTTTCTGGACGCGCTCGCCACGGAACTCAACCTGACGGCGGCGAGCTACGATCAAGTGCTTGATGCGTCCGCGACGGCCGGCACGGTGCTGAAGGCATTGGCGCGCGTCGCGCAGGCCAACGGCAATACGGCTGCCGTGACGGCGTTGAACACGTTGGCGTTCCAATCGACCGCGGCCGCAAAGCCGCTCGACCTCGGCAAGCTGCTCGGGCTCGACCCCCGGTTCGGCAACCTGACGGTCGGCACGCACCCCGCCGGGCGCGATGCCAACTTCAACATCATGGACGTCGTTTCGGCCGCCGCAGTTCTGGCCGACGGCAACAAGCAGATCGGCGTGGACCTGGGGGCGTCGATCCCGGGACTGGCCAAGGTTTCTCTATCCGTGACGATCGGCGAGCCGATGCAGCATGCGCCGTGGGCGGCGGTGGGGCAGAAGGGAACGATCATCCGCACGTCGCAGACGAAGGTGCGGCTCGACGTGGAAGTCGGCGTCGGCATCGTCGTGAAGTTGCCGATCGACGTCAACGTCGCGTCGGCAGAGGGCCGCCTCGCCAGCATCGCTTGCGCGGCGAACGGCACCGGGTCCGTCAACGTCGGCGTGAAGACGGGGATCATTTCCGCGTTCGTCGGCGGCACGAGCAGCGCGGACAAGGTGGATCTCGCCACGGTCCCGGTCCCGCTTCTCGGCGCGATCAAGGTGACGGCCTACACGCCGCATGCCTTTCCGGCCAACGGCCAGAACACGAGTGAACAGACGGTGTCTTTCACGCAGACGGAGATCGACAACCTGACGACGAAGACCGTCAGTTCGACCGCGCTCGTCTCGCCGATCGCCGCGTTGGTCAGCGACCTCAAGCTTGGGGCCAAGCTGGGCTTCGTGGATATTCCGGTGCCGGGGCTGGTGACGTCGACCGTGGGCGGGCTGCTCAATCCAGTGACGGGTACGCTGGATGCCCTTCTGTTTCAGGTTTTGGCTACGCTCGGCATTCATCTCGGGCAGGCCGACGTGCGCGTGAACGGCGTGCGATGCGATGGGGCGACGTTGACCGGCTGAACCGGCAAATTCGAACCGACTGGTTGCCCAGGCGTTGCTCTCCCATCAGACAATGGGAGGCCAATCATGGGCAAAGCGCCCATCACCGATCCGAAACCCGATCCGCATAACCCGAACCCGACGGAGCCGCCCGGCGAACCCAATCCCATGCCGGACGAACCGAATGTTCCGCCGCAACCGGTGCCGCCGGCCATCGACGGCGACGAGACGCTGGATTAGGCGCGGTCCACGATCAGGACGGTGTCATCGGCGCCTGTGATGCGCGCGGAAGAACCGGCGGGCAGGTCAGGCCCTTTGGCCGGCCATAGCGTGTCGCCTATGCGCACGCGGCCGCGACCGCCAGAGATGGCGGTCTCGACGATTGCCGTGCGGCCGATCAACTGAGCGCCGCGGACGTTGAGATCCGGCACGTCGCTTTTCGCCTCGGGAGGCGCGAAACGGCGCACGGCGTAGACGGCGGCGATCGACACGAGTGCGAAAAGAACCAGCTCGATCGGCCAGGTGATCTCGATACCAACGGCTTGGGCGATCATGGCGACGGCACCGACGGCGAGCGCCGACAGACCGAACCAGAGGAAGTGCACGCCGGGGATCAATGCTTCCAGCGCGCACAGCGCCAGACCCAGGAACACCCAGTTCCAAACTCCCAGGCCCGCAAAGAAATCGATCAAAGGCATGACCGGCGCTCTCCCGTGTTCACTGTGAACCTCAGATTTGCGGAACCGTGCCGCCGCGGCCCGGCGGCTTCGGAGGCGATTTGGGCGCGGGCGATGCGCCGCCCGGCGCTCCGCCGCCGAATGCTTCACCGGTGATCTGCGCGAGGCCGGCGAGCGAACCGATCACCGACGAGGCCTCCAGCGGCATCATGATGACTTTCTGGTTGGGCGCCTTGGCGAGAGATTCGAGTGCCTTGATGTAGTTGTTGGCAACGAAGTAGTTGATCGCCTGGACGCTGCCGCTGCCGATCGCGTCGGACACCATGGTCGTCGCCTTGGCTTCGGCTTCGGCGGCGCGCTCGCGGGCTTCGGCGTCCTTGAAGGCGGCCTCGCGCCGGCCTTCGGCTTCGAGCACGACGGCCTGCTTCTCGCCTTCGGCCTTGAGGATCGCGGCCTGGCGCAACCCTTCCGACTCGAGGATCTGCGCGCGCTTCTCGCGCTCGGCCTTCATCTGGCGGGCCATGCTGTCCACGAGGTCGCGCGGCGGGGCAATGTCCTTGATCTCGATGCGCGTGACCTTCACACCCCAGCTTTCCGTCGCGGCATCGACCACGTGCAGCAGCTGCGCGTTGATCTTGTCGCGATTGGAGAGCAGCTCGTCGAGATCCATGGAACCCATGACGGTGCGGATGTTGGTCATCGTCAGGTTGACGGTGGCATGTTCCAGCTGATCGACCTCGTAGGCCGACTTGGCGGCATTGAGCACCTGATAGAAGGCGACGCCGTCGACGCGGACCATGGCGTTGTCGCGCGTGATGACATCCTGGCTGGGAATGTCGATCACCTGTTCCTTGACGTTGACGCGGTGGCCGATGCGCTCGACCACCGGGACGAGAATGTGCAGACCGGGCGTCAGCGTGCGCGTGTATTTGCCGAAACTCTCGACCGTGTAGTTGTAGCCTTGCGGCACGATCTTGACGGTGTTCCAAAGCACCGAGATCGTCAGCGCGATCAACAGCAAGCCAAAGACTTCAAACCCACCGAACATCACAGTTCTCCTGCTCAATCTCGCGCCCAACACACCACGCCGGACAAAGAAAAACTATCGCGAACTTGTGTCTTATTTCGCGCGACAGTGCGAGTTGTAGGGGGCGAGAATGTTGCGGGGTCTACGGAGTTCAGATCCAGCCCTGCAATTCGCGGCGAACCACGGCTTCGATCGTGTCCATGCCGTCTTCGCTGTCGTTCAGCGCGGGCAGATAGGCGAACTTCTCGCCGCCGCTGCCGGTGAAGATGTGGCGGTTCTCGACGTCGAGCTCTTCCAGCGTCTCCAGGCAGTCTGCCGAGAAACCCGGAGCGACGAGCGCGAGGGATTTCACGCCCTCCTTCGCCAGGCGCTCGACCGTCTTGTCGGTATAGGGCTGCAGCCAGGGATCCGATCCGAACCGCGACTGGAACGTGGTCAGCCAACGTTCGGCCGGCCAGTCGAGCGCCTCGCGCAGCAGACGTGAGGTCTTCTGGCAGGCGCAGTGATAGGGATCGCCCTTGTCGAAG
>JAKAXS010000046.1:0-4932 GCA_021816505.1 Pseudomonadota bacterium | reverse complement strand
TGGAACGTGGCGATGATGCGCTCGGGCTGGAAATCGAGCTTCGCCAGGCTCGCGCGCATCGATTTGGCGAGCGAGGCGATGTAGGTCGGGTCGTCATGATATGCGGGCGCGCAGCGGACGGCGGGCTGCCACCGCATCTTCATCAAGGCGCGGAAAGCCTGATCGTTGGCGGTCGCGGTGGTGGCGGCGGCGTATTGTGGATAGAGCGGCAGCAGCAGAATTCGGTCGCAGCCCTGCTGCTGAAGTGCCAGGATTCTGCTTTCGGTCGTCGGGTTCTGATAGCGCATGGCGAAGTCCACGACGATGCGGGGATCTTCGGCCAGCCGGGCACCGAGCTTTTCGGCCTGCGCGCGCGTGATGGTCTTGAGCGGGCCTTCGTTTCTTTCGTTGTTCCAGATCGAGGCGTAGTCCTTGCCCTTGCGGCCGGGACGAACGGTGAGAATGATGAGATTGAGGATCGGCCACCATTTCCACTTGGGAACTTCGATCACGCGATCGTCCGAGAGGAACTCTTTCAGGTAGCGGCGCATGGACCAATAGTCGGTACCGTCCGGCGTGCCGAGGTTGAGCAGCAGCACACCGATGCGGCCGTGCGCGACCGGCGGGTGTTCAGGCGGCAGCAGGTAGCGATCCGACGTTTTTGTCAGCATGAGATCTGGCGTTCTTCCCGATGGGCCGCATTGGCGGTCGTTTGCGCGGACAGTACCCGATTACGTCCTGCCGGGCCAATGGAGCCGCGCTATGGCGCGGGCTTGGACGATTGCGCGCTATTGCCGCGGGACGCCGGTTGTTTGCGGGAGCCGCTCTTCGCGGCGGCTTTTGCCGCGGTTTTTTTTGCAGGCGGGCCTTTTGCGGCCGGACCTTTTGCAGGCTGGCGGTGGGACGCCTCGATGTCCGCGACGCGGACGGCTCCGTGCCAGATCACGGCGACGCGCTTGGCGAAGCGGCCGGATCGTTCGGCGTAAAGTTGCTGGCACAGCGGATGGGCCAGTTCGCGCAGCTTCTGCTGCTCGGCCCGGCAATGGCGCTCGATGGCACGCCGCTCCGCGGCCGGCACCAGACGGCCCTTCGCGTGAAGGTAGGCAAGAAACACCGCGATATCGTGATCGTCGCCGAGAATCTGCGATAGCCGGCGCGCGGCGGCCAGACGGGCCACGAACAAATCGGGCCAGGCGCGCTGCAGGACTTGCATATGGCGCCAGTGCTGCTGCACCGACTTGCGCAGTTCGTGGAAGGCTTCGTCCGACGGTTCGGCATATGCCGCGCGCAACTGGCGGCGTCCGCGGCGATAGCTTTGCTCCAGCCCGTGCTGCAGGGTCTCGAAACGATCGGGCTCGAGGCGGAGCTTCGCCATCTCGCGGCGCGCCGCCTTCAGACGCGCGATGGCGTCGTTCCTGGCATCGACAGGGTTTGCTGCGGGTTCAGCCGACGGTGTCGCGATGTCGGCTGCGATCGCGGCAAAAGACTTGCGGACGGTCGCGCCCATCGCGGCCGCGCATTTCTGCGATGTCTCGCTGAGTACGTGCCGATCGCGATCTTGGGAGAACAACGCGCCGATGTAACGAACGCGCGCGTTCTCGGTTTTAAACGTATGCTCTTTCAAGCCGGGCCGCACGAGACGCAGCAGCGCCCTCAGGCGTTTCAGACTTTTGCGGCTCTCGTGGATCGCAACCGGCTTGTTGCCGTTCGCCTGCAGATCGGTGAGCACACGATCGATCTGCTCCACGGCGATGCGCCCGAACGACGAAGCGATTCCATCTCGCAACTCAAATCTATACGACACTGAAAACTCGCTAGGTTCGCGTCAGTCTACGGCCGACGTTCGACGCATCCGTGCAGACCACAAAAAACTGTCACATTCAAGCACAGCCAAAAGAAACGTATAAGTCCTATTCGAGCGTCAGCGTCGCGGCGCAACCAAACGACGCCGCTTCGGCACCCGTCGCGGACTGCGGAATTCCAGGACCGGCCGGTCCCGTTATCTCTATCGATTGTGCGCTGCAGGACGACGGTTCAGCCGCTGTTTTGAGGCCGCCGCCGACAATGACGTTGCCGATAGCCTGCCGCGACGCCCGCCAACGTTCGAGCGCGGCCGCTTTCGCGCAGGCCTGGCCGGAGCGGCACTCCGGTGGGAGTGTGGCGGACGCGATCCAAAGGGTGCGGTCGTTTTCGACGATCCTGATCGCGAGGCCGGGGTTATCCGCTGGCGTGCCTGCCGTCTGCGCGGCGTCGAGCATATCGAGTGGCTCTCCACGACCGATGATGCGCCGGCCCTCGCGATAGCGGACGGCGATGGCTTCGATCTCGACGCTGGAAACCGGCGCAGTGAACACCGATCCCTTGGGCAGCGTCTCCAACGCCCTGGGAGACAGGATCAGGCGCCACTCGCGCGCAGGAAAAAGCCGGCGCATGGCACGCGGATTGATGACACCTTGCAGCAGCACGATATCGGCTTTGATATCGGACGCTTGGGGACGCGGCGGGGCTTCGATCGTCCGCCGCTCGGCACCGAAACTGGTGCGCCAGGCCGGCGGCTCCGACTTGATCTTGCGCATGGCGATCGCGTACGGCGAGGTCGCAACGTTCCAGCTCATGATGCGGATCGGCTGCGGCGGTCCGGGTGCGCGTTCAAGGACCGGCGCCTCGTCCGCCGGCGTTTCCAGCGGGGGCGCTTCTTGTGCCGCATCTTGCGCCAATGCGTCATGCGCGCCAAAGGCGCCACAAATCGCTGCCAATGCAAGCGCCGCAATCGCGGCCCGCCACAAGGTCGGCTCGCGCGTGTGCCGTGACGCCCGCATGGCCCTCCACCAGACTACTTTTGCGGCGAATCTCCCACTATGATCGCCTACGATCATAGACCGAAAAAGTGTCCACGAGACACAGCTTTGCAATCGCGGACAGCCGGCTCGAACCCGGCCACGACATGAGGTGCGGCTCGAAATGCGAATGCGAGAACCGGAGGCTTCGCCACTCAGCCGATGGACGAGCCGCCTTGCCATGTTCTCCCTGCTGTTGGTGATCGCGGCATTCTTCCTGCACCGGCTGTTCAACATGCCGACGGTGGTGGCCGCCAACGTCGTGACGGCTGCTCTCGTGGGTGCCGCGCTCGTCGTCCTGCTGGGGCTGATCGCCGGCGTGAACATCTGGCGCAACGGCGGCGACGGCACGGCGCGCATCGTGGTCGGCGTCGCAATCGCGTTGCTCTTGCTGGCGGGTCCGATGGTCGTCATGGCCATGGCGCGCGGTTATCCCGCGATCTATGACGTGTCGACGGATACGCAGTCGCCGCCACCCTTCGACGTTCTGGCGCTCGCGCGGACGCCCGCGGAAAATCGGGCGCAGTATCCCTCGTCGTTCGCGGAGCAACAGGCGCGGGCCTATCCCGATCTGCGGCCGATGCTGCTCAACCGCTCGCAGACGGAAGCGTTCGATCTCGTCGTGGACGCGTTGAAACGGCAGAGCCTGACGATCGTGCGGGAGCAGGAACCGAACCCCGAAACGGGCGCGGCGGGGTTCATCGAGGCAGTGGACCGGAGCCTGATACTAGGCCTTTACGGCGATGTGGCCGTTCGCGTGACGGGAACGACGGACGCGGCGCGCGTCGACCTGAGATCGGCCTCGCGCTTCGGACACATGGACCTGGGCCAGAATGCGGAGCGTCTGCGCACGCTGATGAAGGAAATCGTCGCGCGCATGGAGGAGACGGTGCCGACCGCCGACGGCGAGCGGCCGGAGCGTACCAAGCGGAAGGACAAGGCTAAGCCAGAGAAAGAGGGTGATCCCAGGACGTCGCGGGCGCGGAAGCCAAAACGCCCCGTGCAATGAGATACTCCACGTGCGCCTGCACGGAGAGTGCGGCGGCGATGGAGAGCGGGCCTGAGATGTTAGGGTAGACCTCGGGCACGATGCTGTTGACGGTGTTGGACCCGTCGCGGATGGCCGCCAGGACGGCCTGTTCGCGCCAGCGGCGATGCAGGAGGTACGCTTTCACCTGCCGCTGCGGTTCCTCGATGCGACCGCCATGGCCCGGCAGGAACGTCTGGTCGTTGCGGTCCAGCATCAGTTCCAGGGACGCCATGTAGTCGGCCATGTTGCCCTCGGGCGGGGCGATCACGGTCGTGTTCCACGCCATCACGTGATCGCCGGAAAACACGACGCGACGCCCTTTCAAGGCGAAGCAGAGATGGTCGGGTGCGTGGCCGGGCGTATAGAGGCATTCCAGTGCCCAATCATCACCCGCGATCACGTCTCCGCCCTTGACCAGCATGTCGGGCTTGAACTCGTAGTTGACGAAGCTCTTGCCGGACGGGCTGGCCGCCGGCACCTGCGGCACGGCGCCGGTGCGGCCGTAACCGCATGTCATGGCGCCGGTGGCGGCGGCGAGGCGTGCGCAGCCGTCGACGTGATCGCGATGGGCATGCGTGACGAAGATGTGCGTGATCGGCCGGCCGGCCGCGTATTTCAGGATGTCCGCGATGTGCTTTTCTTCGTCGGGGCCCGGGTCGATCACCGCGAGTGACGTCATGCCCACGAGGTAGGTGTTCGTGCCCTTGAAGGTGAACGGACTCGGGTTTTCCGCGACGAGGCGCACGATGCCCGGGCCCATGGGGCTCGGTTCGCCGTAGACGAAGTGCATCGACGTCTTGAAGTTGATGTCGTCGACCATTGGAACGCTACGCCACGCCTGCGCGCAACAGGTCGTGCACGTGAACGATGCCGATGGGTTTGCCGTCCTCGTTGACGACGAAGAGCGTGGTGATGCGCGAGGCGTTTATGAGTTCCAGCGCCGCGGATGCCATCATGCCGGGTTCGATCGTCTTCGGCTTCGCCGTCATGATGTCGCCGGCCCGCGCGGACAGGAGATCGTCGCCCATGTGGCGCCGCAAGTCGCCGTCCGTGACGACACCGATGAGCTTGCCCTTCTTGGATCGG
>JAKAXS010000045.1 GCA_021816505.1 Pseudomonadota bacterium | reverse complement strand
CGATCTCGAACTTCTTGACGATCTTGTGGGTGTTGCCGTCGATGACCGCGACAGTGCCGCCGATCTCGGAGGTGACCCACACGGTCTTGCCGTCGGGCGTGAACTCGGCCACGCGCGGCCGGCTGTCGACGAGGATGTTGGCGGTCACCTTAAGCGTGGCATTGTCGATGATGTGCGCCATGCTGGTCGCCTCGGACGTGGCGACGGTGAAGCGGTCGTCGTGGCTGACGGCCATGCCTTCCGGCTCGACGCCGACCGTGATCTCCGCCAGCACCTTGCCGTCGGACTTCTGCAGCACGGTGACCATGCCGTCGTCTTCATTGGCGACGTAGATACGTTCGCCCTTGCTGTCGATATCGAGAAGCTCGGGATCGGGGCCGGAGTCCAGGGTCCGCACGACCTCCAGCGTTTCGGTGTCGATGATGTCGAGGCGATTGTCGTCGCCGGCACAGACGATCAGCTCCTTGAAGTCCGGCGTCATGATCATGCCGCGCGGCCGGGCGCCGGTCTCGATCGTCTTGATGACCTTCAGCGTCTCCGAGTCGATGACGGTGACGGTGTTGTCCTTTTCGTTGGAAACGAAAATGGTAGCCGCGCTTACCGGCGCCGCCGACATGAGAAGTGCGGCCAGTGGAACGAAGGTCGTCTTACGAAGCATGCGGTTTCGATCTCGCGCTAGCGGTTAGTTGGGTTTCTTCGTCATGCGGCACTGGGTTTCCGGCTCGTCGTAGCCCAGCGTATCGGTGAGGAATTTCTGGTGCAGGAAGCCGTCCTGCGGCGAGATGGAGACCAGCGCCCGCGCGCCCGAGAGCAACACGGGCTGGCGCATCTGATGATCCCACGTGCGGAACGTCATGCCCTGCCCTTTGAACCCGGCGACGCCGAACTCCTTCGACATCATGTAGGCGCGCACGCCGGCTACGTCGGACTTGCTGGTGCGGGTGACGGCCTCGCCGAAGGCGCGCATGCCGAGCCAGGCGGCGTAATCCCGCTCCGTCATGCTGCGGTTGGCGGCGCGCTCGAAGCGGTTCTGCATCTGCGTGCCGGCATACTGCTCGAACGAGCGATGCCAGGCCAGCGCCTGCAGCCCATGCGAACCCACGACCGGCCGCGGCACGCTGGTGCGATACTGGAGGTAGTCTCCGAACGTCTCGCTCATGTCCGCGACGAAAACGACGTCGTGCTGCGGCACGCCTTGCGTCAGCATGGGCATTTGCGTCTGGATCTGCTGGTGGCCGCTATCGGTGCGGCGCGAGCCCGCGTCGAACTTGTACACGCGCTCTTCGACGATCTTGGCGCCGTAGCGCGAAGCCGCGCGCTTGATCGCCGCGGCATAGGCGAGATCCTCCGGCTTCTGACCCACGATCAGGAACCATTGGCGCCACTTCTTCCAGAGCAGATACTGAGCGAGCGCGTCCGCGCGCATCGCGTAGCTCGGCATGATGTGAAACAGGTTGGGCCGGCAGTTGGCGCCGCGCAGTTCGTCATCGCTGGCACGCACGTTGAAGATCAACGCGTCGCGGGCCTCGGGCAAATCGGCGACGGCAAGCAGGTCGGCCTGCTCCAGGTTCGCCAGGAAGAAGCGCTGACCCGCGGCGAGCAGCTCCTTCATCGGGCCGACGATGTCGTCCTTCGCCGGTACGATCGTCTCCTTCAGCGTATAGGTATGGTTGAGGAGCCGCCCCGTCATGTTGTTTTCCTTGAGCGCGACGCGGGCGCCTTGCACGCCTTCGTCGGTCAGGACCTTGTCGAGCAGCGATAGCGGCGGCGGCTCGGCGTATTGCTTCGTGACGTAGTTGATCTCCACCGAAATCGCAGGCAGCTCGGACGCGGCGGCGGGTGGTGCGGGCTGCTCGGCCGCGGCCTCCGGATTGGCGGCGGCTTCAACTGCAATGGCCGACATGCAGACAAGCGCCGCGATGTACCGGCCGCAGCCGCGCCGAAGGATGGTCACTTTCGAATTCAGCACGCTCACGATGGGTGTCCGGGTTCGGTCGATCGGTTGCACTTTACAAGAGCGAAGGCGCCGGCCGCCTGACGTGACGGCCGGCGATCGTTACGTCACCAGTTCTTGCGGGCGTCGCCGTGGGTCCACAGCGTGCGCATCCAGGCGATGATCTTCCAGAGATCGTCTTCCTTGGTGATGATGTCCTGATACGGCGGCATCGGGCCGACGACGTTTTCGCTGCCCTTGCGCTTGTAGCCGGCTGCCTGCAGCTCTTTCGAGCCCAGGGTGATCAAGCGGAAGATCGTGTCGTCGTCGCTGCCGTAGACCCAGATCTGGTTGGTGAGCGGCGGGCACATGCCGCCGCCGCCGCCACCGCCGTGACAGCCGTTGCAGCTGTTGGCGAGGTAAAGCTTCTTGCCTTCCTCAGCAGCCGCTGCATTGCCGGTGTAGGGATTCTTCAACGTGCCCTTTTCGGCAGCCTTGACGCGTTCGGCCGTCGTCATGGTGCCGCCGGCAGGCGCCGCGGCTGGTGCCGCCGCTTTGTCTCCCGTTGCAGCGGGCGCCGCCGCGCCGGCATCGGGAGCTTTGGTTTCGCCGCCCGCTGCTGGGGCTGCGGCAGCAGGTGCGTCGGCCTTCGGCTCGTCCGCGGCCTGCAACGCGCTGATGCCGCCAGCGCTGGCGAGGGCTGCGAACAATGTGAACGCCACGACGTCACTTGTCTTTTTCTTGTACACGCGTCTCATCCTTCCCGATTTGCATACGTGAGTGGTGCCTAACGAAAGGGGGACTGGAGCCCTAAAGTCGATGTCAGGCATTCCCTCAGTTCGTGCGATTTCTTCCCGTCACTCGCTGCCGCTACTGCGTCGGCCGCATGGCCTCCCATGACGCTCGCGCGCGCCGGATGTTCGATTTTGGCCAGCGCCGGAAATACTCGACGGCGGTCGCGCTGTTGAAGCAGTAGAGCTTGTGATCGTCGGGATCGACCCAGTTCATCGAACAGTCGGTCTTGATCGCAGCGCCGGCCGCCAGGCCGATGGGATCGTGATTCTCGAACTCGCCCTTCATCCCATGACGCGGCGTGGCGGATTTCCAGATGCCGTCCTCGCGCGTGGCCGCCAGCGCTTCCGGTCCCGCGGCACGACACGGCGCGGGAACCAAGACGAGACAGGCGGCGATCAGGGGCGTGGCGGCAAAGCTCTTCATCAGTTGGGGCCCGCTTGTTCGAGAAGCTTGAGCAGGCTGACGACGGCGTCGTTGCCGTTCTGACGGGCCAGATCGGCAGCCGTCTTGCCGTCCTTGGTCTTCGCATTCACGTCGGCGCCGGCCTGTGTCAGCAAACCAACGATCGGCGCGTTGTTATGGGACGCCGCAAGGATCAACGCCGTGACGCCCGTTTCGCTGACGGCGTTGACGTTGGCGCCCTTGTCGATCAAGGCGCGCGCGATATCAAGGATGCCGGGGTCTTTCGGGTTCCATTTCTCGATGCGCTGCTTGCCGGCGCCCAGATGGAGCTTGTTACCCTCCTTGCCGGACGCGAGCATCAGCGGCGTCATCTTCGCATCGCCAACGGTTTCGTTGACGGCGACCCCGTTCTCGATCAAAGCGGTCGCCGACTTGTAGTGGTCTTCCAGGATGGCCATCGCCAGCGGCGTATAGCCGTTCGCCGTCCGGAGATTGCCGTCGGCACCGCTCTGCAGCAGCGCCTTTACCGTATCGGGCGTGTTGCGCAACACGGCGTGATGCAGAGCGGTGTAACCGTCCGCGTCGGTCGCGTTCGGGTCTGCCTTGAGCGCGATGAGATCGGGTATCAGCGACGCTTTGCGTTGACGCGCCGCGCTTTGCAGGGCGGTGTAGCCCTGATTGTCGCGCTTGTTGAGATCGGCTCCCTTCGTCAGCAGAAATTTAATGCGGGCGATATCCGACGCCAGCACCGCGTTGGCAAGCTCGCTGTCCACGTCGGCGCCATCGGCCAGCCAGTTCTCGACGCGCTCCTGCGTGACGAGTTGATCGGCGGCTATAGGGGGTGCTGGGCCTGTGCGCTGGCCGGCGCTTTCCTGCAAGGGGATGGTGTAAATGCCGTGTTGCGGCAGGTCGCCCTGCACCACGCACTTCGAGCACTGCACGAGCGGAACGCCGAAATCGCGCAGAACTTTTTCGATGTCGGTTTTGCGTGCTTCCAAAGCCAGATCGAACTTGTACTTCAAGATCCAGTCGATGTTGCGCAAGCCGATGGCGATCTCGAACTCCTGCGGGATCTCGTCTTCCCACATGTTGACCGGCTTGATGGTGAGCGGTTCGCCCAGCGACTTCTGCCAGCCGGCAAACGGCCCCCAGATGCCGGCGATGTCGAGCTGACCGTCGAGCACCTTGCGCACCTGCTGGTAGGGCTGGTTCTCCGGCTTCAGGTCGGCGTTATGGCTCAAGACATGAAGCGACACGTTCTTGATGATGCCGCGCTTGGTCAACGCGGTGCGCAGACCTGATGTCTGGAACACGCCGATCTTGTAGTCGTGGAGCTTGGGGTCGTCGAGATTGTCGATGTCGATGTCGCGGTCGCTGCGCCAGGCCAGGACGTACGTGGTCTTGTACAGAGGCGTCGTCGTCAGGATGCGATCGAAGCCGACGGGCATGTCGAGAAGCACGTCGCATTCGTTGACTTCAAACGTCTGGCGCGTGATCCCGCGCTCCAGGTACGGGCGCCAGAAGTAGGACACTTCGGTGCCCATTTCCTTCGCGACCATTTCGATGATCTTGTTGCCGAAGCCGGCGCGATTGACGTCCGACAAGGGCATGTTGCCGGGATCGCCGCAGACGCGCAGTTGCTCGATCTTACGGGCGAGCGCGGCCTTCTTGAGGGCGGTGTGATCGGCCGAGTTAAGCGGAAGCTGGCTGTCCAGCTTGCTGATGGCGGTCTTCAGAGCTCGCTCTGCCGGCGATGGCTCCTTATCGGCGGCATAGGTGGCAGTGGCCAACATGAGGCTCGCGAGCAGGCCCAGGCCGACGTCGACAAATCTAGAATGCTTCACCGTTAGAACCTTCGGTTTCACCAGGCGCTTGCAGGCGGGTGAGATTGACGGGTGCCGAAGTTGAGATGCGTCGGAGGGCGTCGCCGAAACGAAGCCCTCCGCATGCATTTCGGTGACGGGCAAGACGAGGCGGCGCGCCCATGCCGAGGCGCGCCGCCAGCGTTCTTACTGGTCCGTCAGACGGAAGGTGAAGAGCGTGCCGCCCTGGGGGATCTTGTCCAGGTTGGCAGCCTTCGTCATGGCCGTTGCACCGATCGCACCGAACTTGTCGTTGAGATCGAGGCCAGCCGTGACGGGCAGGCCGATCCAGCCGCCGATGCCGGCGAGGATCGAAACGTACTGCTTGCCCTTCAGCTTGTAGGTGATCGGGTTGCCGATGATGCCCGAAGCCAGCTTGCGGGTCCAAAGGACCTTGCCGCTGTCACGATCGACGGCGCGGAAGTCACCGCCGAGCGAGCCGTAGAACACCAGGCCGCCGTCGGTCACGAGCGTACCACCCCAGTTCGGGTACTGATCCGGCACTTCCCAGTCGGTCTTGCCGGTCAGAACGTCGAACTTCTTCACCTTGCCGGTGATGCCGGGCTTTTCAGGATACATGAACACGTTGGCGAACACGTAGACCGTGCCCTGTTGCGTGTGCGTGCGCTCCTGGGGCTCCAGCTCCATGCACCAGTTGTTGGTGGGGCAGTAAGCCTTGTTGGGCTCCTTCGGGTCGATGGCGCAGGGCTGCTGGTCCTTGCCGCCCATTGCGGACGGGCAGGAAGAGACGTTGCGGCCACGTTCCAGCGGAGAATGCTCGCGCACCTTCACCGGACGGCCCGTCTTCATGTCGACCTTCTCGGCCCAGTCCGTCGTCACGTACTTATGGGCGCGCAGCAGCGAGCCGTCGGCACGATCGAGAACGTAAGCGAAGCCGTTACGGTCGAAGTGAACGAGCGTCTTGCGCTTCTTGCCGTCCACGTCCATGTCGACGAGGATGTTCTCGTTGACGCCGTCATAGTCCCACTGGTCGAACGGGGTCATCTGGTAAGCGAAGACTGCCTCGCCGGTATCAACCTTGCGGCCGAAAATCGTCATCGCCCACTTGTTGTCGAATTCGCCGGTGTTGCACTCTTCGTGGGTCTTCTTCGAGCAACGGTAAGACGGGCTCCACAGACCGGGGTTGCCGGTCGAGTAGTAGACCATCTTCAGCTCGGGATCGTAGCTGAACCAGCCCCAGGCCGCGCCGCCGCCGATCTTGTAGTCTTCGCCGACGTGCGTCTTGATGCCGAGATCCGTGCCAGCCGTACCGAAGTGCGGGTTGGCCTTGTTGGTGTCGGGCGTCAAGCAGACGTCCTTGTCGGAGCCGGTCGAGTGGCAGGCCCAGACTTCCTTGCCGTCGGCAAGGTTGTACGCCGTGACGCGGCCGCGGGCTGCGAACTCGTCGCCGCCGAAGCCGGTGATGACGAGGTTCTCAGCGATCACGGGAGCGCTGGTGATGGTCTCGCCCTTGTCGGGATAGGCGCTCTTCACGACCCACAGCTCTTTGCCGGTAGCGGCTTCGAGCGCGATGATGAAGCCGTCGAGCGTACCGTACACCAGCTTGCCGTCGGCATAGGCGGCGCCGCGGTTGACGGTGTCGCAGCATGCGCGGGGAACAGCCGATTCATCACGGTCGGTCTGCTTGACGTAGTTCCAGATCTGCTTGGGATTGTCGGGATCGGAGAGATCCAGACCCTGCGCGATGTTGCACTTCGACATTTCCGGACAGCCGGAGATGAAGAACATCATCGGCTTGCCGCCAACGTCTTCGATGACGAGGGGCTGGCCTTCGTGGCCGCGCAACGCGCCGGTCGACTGCGACCAGATCATGTTGAGGCCTTTGACGTTCTTGGTATTGATGTCCTTCAGCTCGCTGTGACGCGTCAGCTTGTTGTCACGACCGGGTGCGCCCCAGACTTCGTGATTTGTAGCGCGCTTCTCAACTTCGGCGTTGGCAAGCGCCCCGCCTGCCGTACCGAGCCAGGCCGCGGCGAGCGCAGCTGGCAGCAGCATGGATTTTGTTAAACTCATTTTGCTTCCTCTCCTTGGTCAACGACCCAAAGCACTTCCAAACTCATGCTGTGGTGACCCGTTTGAAGCCGGCTGTGGTTACAGCACGACCATTGACGGCCTGCGAAACAGGCCATCTCGTAAAGCTCGCCTTAGCGTTGGATCGTCCAATCGTCGCTAAGTGCGGAGCCAACTTTCGGGTTCGAAATTGATAGTGACGTCGCCATCCTCCCCTTGAGGTGCACCACTTGCGTGGCACCGAGCGGCCCGGAACCCGCGTTGATTGGGACACGCGGTTAACCGGGACATCTCGTCGCGCGAATGGCGCGGACGAGATCGACTTTCGGATGAGGAATTAGCAAACGCTACGGGACTTATTCCCGATCAGGACGGGAAAAAGTCCAATCGGGAAAAATTCCTAGATGCGCTGCGGAATGTTGCGCTGCGCAGGGCTCGTTGAGCCAATCTGGAAAATGAAAGGCGGGTGTCGAAAAAGCTATGGAGGCAGCCATCGCGACACCCGCCAGAAGTCTGCAAGCTCAATAAGACTATGAGAGCGCCGCGCTGCTGCACACAGGAGAACTTCCCGGAATTCGCGCGCCGCGCTCCCGGACTTGGGCGCCACCAGCGGCAGCCCGTCAGCGCTTTTTGGTATTCGGCTCGGTCGATTCCGATGAAGACCAGCCGTCGATTCCCGAACCGGTGCCGCCGCTCTTCGGCTTGTCGGTATCGCCGGAACTGGCGCCGCTGCTCGATGCGCGCGTGCGCTTCTCGACCGGCGCGGCAGGCTTCACGGCGTCGCGCGCCTGGATCTTCGGGTTGGAACTCGTCATCTGGAAGATATCGCGGAATATCCCAGGCGCGACGATCGACAGCGGATTGACGATGACCTCGGGATTCTTGTTCGAGCCTTGGAGCGCGAACGTGATGCCGAGGATGCCTTCGCAGTTCGCGCCGGCGACGATCTGGCCAAATATCGGCAGATCGCAAATCGCGGCGTTGACGCCCTGCAGGGGAATGTAGGTGCCGCCGAGATTCACGCGTCCCAGGCCGTAATCGATCTTTCCGCGCAGCGTCATGCCCATCACGGGGCCGCGCAGGTAGGACTCGCTGAGAACGAACTGGTTGTGCCCGACCGAGAACGGCACGCGCATACGGTCGAACTCGATCACTTCGCGTTGAATGCGCTGGTTGCCCTGGCCGCTGGAGGCCAGCTCGTTGAAGACGGGTTCACCCAGCACCTGAAAATTCTCGACCGCCAACGTGCCGGTCTTCTCGGCCGGACCGGACCCGTCGAGATCGACTTCCATGCGCAGGCTGCCGCTCTGCGCATTCGGATAGAAGCCGACGACCTTGAACATGCGGCCGGCGTCGTCGCTCTCTGCGAAGAGCTTGCGGTCGTTGTTGGCGGACGTGATGATCGCCTTGAAGGATTTGCCGCCGTCGAGCGCTGCGGTGGCATCCAGCGCCACGATCTTGTCCTTGCGCGTCGACATCTTGATCTTGAGGTTCTTCAGCGCGCTCTCTTGGTAGCCGAGAACGGTGCCGATCTCGGCCTCGACATCAGCCCCATTGGCGGGACGCAATGGTTTGATCTTCGCGGACGACCCGCCGAGATTGAAGAGCGAGTCGAAGAAGCTCTTGCCGTCATAGACCGAGCCCTTCGCCTTCAAGTGCCAGATCTTGTCCTTGGGATTCTGCTTACCCGACAGCTCCAGGCGCGACACGAGACCGAGCGAGAAGCGCGGAAAGGAAAAGTCGCGCATCTCGTTGTCGGGGTCCAGGATCGCTTGCCCCTCGACCGCCACGTCGTCGCCGACCAGCTTGATGTTCTGTAGCTCGATGCGCCCGTCAGGCCGCGTCTTGCCGACGTCGACTTCCAGCTTGCAGGCGCGATCGCGCGGCTTGGTCCAGGCCACTTCCTCGATGAACATCTCCGCGGCCGTCAGATCCGCCTTGAGGTTGATGGCGTTCTCGCCTTGCGGCTGGCGCTGGATCGTCACCTCGATCGGGACGTCGCCTTGGACGATGTGGTTGAGGTCCAATCCCAACTGCGTGCGATCGGAGTTGTCGAGGCTGGCGGTGAGCTTGATCGGCGACTGCATGCCGTCGGGCACGTTGAGCACGTGCTGCCATGCAAGCTTTGCGACGACGCCGTTGAGGATCAACTCGCCTTTCGCCTCGGCTGCGGTTTCCGAAAAGTCCAGATTGATGGTGCCGCTTTGCAGCGCGACGTTGCCGGTCTTGGGCTTTGCCTTCAGCTCGGCGAGGCGCACCTTGCCGACGACCTTCACGTCTTCTCTTTGAATCGTCTCGATCAAGGGCAACTTCACGGACAGCTGTCCGTCGATCTTGCCGTCTACGCCGTCGGGCGGAAGCTCTACGCCGGCGAGCGGGCCGTCCGGAATCTTTCCGGTGATGTCCAACGCGGCGGCCAAGGGCGCGACGATACGGAACGTCAGATCGCCCATCGGCATGATCGTGCCCAGATCGGTCGCAAGGAATTTCGCATTCTTGATCTGAACCACGCCCTTCTGGGCCGACGGCAGTTCAGCCTCGGGAATGTTCAACTCCACCGAACCGTTCTCGCCCCGGATAAGGGCCCTCTCGGCCGTCATCGGCGCAACGCCATCCACGACGTTCGCCTTGAGCTGAGCTGCTTCCAGCGCGAAGGTCATGCGCTGTGTCGTGCCGGGTTCGACGGCTGCTGACTGCGATAGAAAATCACCGCTGAGCAGCTTCAACGTACCGGTGCGAATGTCTCCGGTGAGTTTCGCCCCCACCCAGTTGCGCGCACCGGGAGCAAAGGCCGTGGGCCAAAGCGTCTTCAACGTATCGAGCTTCAGGTCGGCGACGCTGCCTTCGATACGCGTGCTCGAACCCGCCGTTCCTGACGTGATCTCGCCTTGCAGTTTGAGTTCGCCGCCACCGGCGCGAAGGAAGGCCTGTTCGATCTCGATGTGGCCTGTCTTCGGTTCGACATGGCCTTTCACCAGAAGCGACTCGAGCGGCGCAGGAGCGACGCCCAGGTCCTCGGCGGCGAAGACGCCATCCTTGGCCGACAGGGCGTAGCGCCATTCCGTGTTGCCTGAACTGACATCGCCCACCTGTTCGGCTTTGCCTACGACGGTGACGTAGCTTTGCCCCCATTTGACGGTGGACGGCTGCACGGTGAGCTGGCGTGTGGCGCCGTCAAAGGCGAGGCTGATCGCGCCTTCGTCGATCGGCAGCGGGCGAGCAACGTCGGGCAGGTTGATGTTGCCGCGGCCGAACGCCAGATCGAGCTTCGCTTGAGAGATGTCGCCATTGGCGACAAGGTCGAGCGTGGCTTGGCCAGACACCTGCATATCGAGCGTGTTGAAGAGACTGAGGCGCGGCACGGCTTTCGCCAACGTGCTCGGCACGAAATCGCCGACCTCCAGCTTGAGCTTCACCGCATTGTCGGAGCCTGCTTCTTCGGTGCGGAAGCCGAAGTTCCACTGTCCGTGGCCACTGTCGATCGCGCCCGAGCCCGAGATCGAGCTGCCGGTCTTCGAGCGATCCAAGTCGAGCACGAAATTGGGAACGCGCCACTCGCTCGTCTGTCCGGCGAACACCAGCACGACGCTGGCATCCTGCAGGCCGATCTCGCGCAGCTTCGAAGAGGCAAACAGCCCGCGCCGCGCGCGTTCGTTGAACTCGATCAGCTTGCGGGCGAGATCGATACGTTCGCTCGGCGGCGATTGCGTTGTCTTGGCGATCACCGACGCATTCGGACGCTGTGCCGGCACGGGCGCCGGGGGAACGATGACCGGGTTGGTGGCATCCTTGGCGCCTGAGAACGACAGGGCGAGGCCACCGTCGTCGGAATAGAAGAGGAAGACACGCGGCTCGATCAGGAAGACGCGCTTGGGCACCACGCGCAGCTTGAAGAGATCGGTCGTGCTGACCGAGGCCGAGGCCAGCGGAGCCGAAGCTACGAGATCGCCGTCCGGCTCCAGAAGCTCGAGCGACTTCAACCGGAACTCCACGCCCTTGTCGCCGAGGACGACGAGAGCGTCTTCGATCCGCGCGGTGAGGCCGTCCAGATCTTCCGAGATGCTTTGCTCGATCGATGCGACGAGTGGCTTGAGCGATATCGGGCCTTGCGTGAGCCTGAAGTACAGGCCGCCGACGACAATGCCCGCGAGCACGATCAGCGGCCCCAGCGTCGCTCCCGCTATGAGCAGCGACTTGTGCAGTCGTGATTTTTTCGGCTTGCGCCGCCGGGCTTGCGGGCGTCGCGGCGCCTGGGTTGCAGACGCGGGGCGCCCCGTAACGGGTCTGCCTGATGTTCGCGGCGTCTGGTCCACTAGATCCCTAACTTATATGCTGCCCCGCAGGCGCTCCGGCGACCGGACCACCTCACTCGTACTGTCCTGACATCCAATTACAATAGAGCGCGGCCCGAAAAGCGGGCTTACCCATGCTGCGCTAAAC
Source organism: Pseudomonadota bacterium (assembly GCA_021816505.1). Classification (GTDB taxonomy): domain Bacteria; phylum Pseudomonadota; class Alphaproteobacteria; order Rhizobiales; family Hyphomicrobiaceae; genus JAKAXS01. The sequence goes on along the minus strand of JAKAXS010000045.1, from coordinate 14 downwards.
TTGACCCCCTACAC
>JAKAXS010000542.1 GCA_021816505.1 Pseudomonadota bacterium | reverse complement strand
GGTTCTTTATCGAAATAAGTGAAATCGGCTCTGCTGCAATGGTTTCGGCCACGATATGCGATTGCGAAATCGGCGTATGGGTGCGCGCGGGATCGAGGCAAAGCCCCGTAAGTTCTGCAATCGCCTGATCGTCGAGCGTTTCGCCTGTGACCAGCCGGCGAAGCGCATCTTTCTGCCAAGCAGGCCGTTTCTCCGCCCATGCCAAAAGGTCCGCAAGAGCGGCCTTTTCGGTCAGGGGCGCGGATGGCGTGGTCGCGACGCTCATGCGGTCACAACTCCCCCTTGAACGCCTTGTCGAGAATCGCCGGAAGCATGGCGTCCAGCTCGGCGGCGGTTTCGGCTTGGAGCGCTTTGACGACATCGAGCTTGGCTTGCAGAGCGTCGAGGCTTTCGACGATCTGCGCCTGCTCGCCTACGCTTGGCAGCAAGAACGGGAACTGACGTAGCGAGCCGATATTAAGGTGCGGCGATGCAGACCCCTTAGAAAGCGGTTGAACGTGATCTTCCTGAATGATCGGCGACAGAAGTTGGTAGAGAAAGAATTTCGGTAGAACCTTGTCCCGATCCGGCCTGAGCATCATCACTCTCTGTCCGAGGCTGAACCGATGCTCTGGCAATACGAGTGCGCATTTTCCCGTGCCGCCGCCTTCGCGAACGAGCACGATGTCGTCTACCTGGAGTTCGCCGCGAACAGTGCGCCGTCGATACTCGTCTTCATCGGTACGGCGGGCATTGGCTAAGTCCAGAACACCGAATCCAACATCCGAGGAGCGAATACAGGGCACGGTGCCGCCCTCGGCGTAGATCGGATTACTGTGCAAATTGTCAATGATTGCGGCGCACACCATTTCAAGTGGCACAGTGGCAGCCTGCAGCGATTCAAATACTCTGCGGGATTGAGTGGAACGCAAGGCAGCAAGCTCGTCCAACGTCAACGAGCGCAAACCCCGCGCTTCGTCCACCTTTGCGGCCAGTTCCTCGACACGCGCGACGATGCGGCGTTGCTCGTCCAGCGGCGGAAGCGCAATCGTTAGAGCCTTAAAGCGATCTTCCGAGAGTCTGACGCGGTTCGTCGTGCCTTCGCTCGCGTGTTTGCACAATTCAATGAACGATCGGGTTTTTGACATCCAGCCAAGGAAAGCGGCGTCTAGCCGGTCTTCGGCTACGTCGAATAGTGGAAAATCATTGGTGACGACAGCCCCGTTCAATTCATCAGGGACGAGTCCGCTTGCGCCGTTGCGCGCATCAATGCGCGAAATAATGAATTGTCCCGACTTGGCCTTGTAGCGCCGATCAGCGGCAATTTCGATGCCTTTAACTTGGCGCCGTTCAACGACGCCCTTGCCGTTCATGCGGACCGTTACTTCTTTATAGGTCGTCTCGGAATCGAGTGGGATCGTGCGCTCGGAACGGCGGAGCACATCTCCAAGAGGGATCGTCGGCCAAGTCGCATTCATGCGCTCACCCCTAATGCCCCTTTGATCTCCCGCATCAGCTCAGCGATACGCAGCTCCTTCTTCAATATATCGTCGGCAAGCTGATCTGGCGGCAGATGCTCGAAATCCACCTTGGCGCGCGGGTTCTTGCGGTCGAGGTTGCAGTTGGCGTTGAGCAGTTCCTTGACCGAGACTTTCCAAGCCTGATCGTTCTCCTCGCGCTTTGCCCACCACACCATGCAGCTCTTAAAATCGTCGAACTGCATGGGCTGGGTCTTGGTGTAATTCTTGCGGCCCTCGGGCAAGGGCTGTTCATAATACCAGACCTCTTTCGTCGGCCCGGAGCGGTCGAAAAACAGGATATTGGTCGGGATGCTGGTGTAGGGCGCGAACACACCATTGGGCAGCCGCACGATGGTATGAAGGTTGAACTCCTTGAGAAGCTCCTCTTTGATCCGCGCGCAAACCCCGTCGCCGAACAGCGTTCCATTCGGCACGACGACAGCCGCGCGCGCCGGGCGCCCCACCGGAGTCGGCTGGCGCTTGAGCTTGCGCATGATGAGCTGGAGGAACAGCAGCGCAGTTTCCGCCGTCTGGCGGTCTTCGGGGAAGTTGCCCTGGATGCCTTTTTCTTCCTCGCCCCCGAAGGGAGGGTTGGTGAGGATTACATCGACGCGCTCTTTCTCGCCAATTTCCGATAGCTTGAAGCGCAGGGCATTGCCGGGGTCGATCTGCGGCGCGTCCAGCCCGTGCAGCAGCAGGTTCATCTGGCACAGCAGATAAGGCAGGGATTTGGGTTCGCAGCCGGCGATGGTATCGTTTTGCAGGCGCTTGCGATCGGCGACGGTCTTCACCTGTTTTTCAAGGTGGTTGTATGCCTCCACAAGAAACCCGCCCGTGCCGCTGGCCGGGTCGAGGACGGTTTCACCAAGGCGCGGGTCGGTGACTTCCACCATGAAGCGGACGACGGCGCGTGGCGTGTAGAACTCGCCGGAATCGCCCGCCGCATCCCGCATTTCGCGGAGCATGGATTCGTAAAGCGCGCCAAGGGTGTGAAGCTCGTTCGACGACGTGAAGTGAATCCCGCCAACCTTGTTGATGATGTCGCGGAGCAGATAACCGCTTTTCATGCGATTATCGACGCCCTTGAAAACCGTGGCGATTACGTCGCGGCGGTTGTCACCGTTGGAGCTTGAGAGCGAGCGCAGATAAGCGAACAGGCCGGGGCCTTTCGTCCCATCCGCGCGCACGGCTTCGTCGGAATTGATGAAGGAAAGCAGTTCGTCGCCCGTGACGCCCTGCGGATCGGCGGCCCAATCGCGCCAGCGATACGGAGCCTCGATGGCGGCCTTGAACTTCTTGCCGGACAGCGCGGTTTCCTCCTCGCGCTGCTGCTCAAGGT
>JAKAXS010000541.1 GCA_021816505.1 Pseudomonadota bacterium | reverse complement strand
TTCCGATCTGGCAACATCCTCTGCCGCCAGCGCGGCACGCAGTGGCACCCCGGCGCCAACGTCGGCATCGGCACGGATCACACGATCTTTGCCGTCGAAGAGGGCAAGGTGAAGTTCACCGCCAAGCGCAACGGCCGCATCTATATCTCGGTCGAGCCGGCCAAGGTGGAAGCCGCGGAATAACGGACACACACGTCTCGTGTGATGCGCGAGGGGAGGTGGTCCATCCACCTCCCCTCGTTTGCGTTTGGGGTCTGGCTGTCCATTTAGATTGGCGCGCACTTCTCCCTCTCCCCGCGCGCGGGGAGAGGGTCGGGGTGAGGGGCAGCCGCTTGCGCTGCGGCGAGACCCGGCCCCTCACCCTAACCCTCTCCCCGTGAAGGACGGGGAGAGGGAATGCCACCGTCATCCACTGCTGGGTTTGCTTCCGCTCGACGTGGCGCAGTCTGTCCTCTTGACGGCGGGCGGGGACAATGCCGAATTTGCGTCAGCGCCGGGATCTCGATGAGCAGGCGGAGGTTGCGAGCGCGAACAGATCGAACGCTTCGGGTTGACGAACGTTGTGGGCTTGATCACGCCCAAGTGGCGTGTAATGGCCGGTGTCGACGACGAACTATGGGTCGCGCGCGGAAGGCGGCGAAACGAGCAGGCAAGGCGGGCTGAATGATCGGAAGACGTTTGCGACTTGTCGAGACCGGGCCGATCAAGACCTCGCGGCTGGTCCTGCGGCCGCTGGGCGAGGGCGATGCCGAGCGTATCGCGGCGCTGGCGGGCGACTGGGACATCGCGCGCATGACGGCGCGCATTCCCTACCCCTACTCGGTCGCGCTGGCGCATCAGTGGATCGACGATCTGGCCGAAGGCGAGGTGGTGCACGGCATCGTCCATCGCGGTGAACTGGTCGGCGTCACCGGATATCTGCCGGACGACGAGGGGACGGCGGAGGTCGGCTACTGGATCGGCAAGCCGTGGTGGGGCCAGGGTTTCGCCACCGAGGCCGCCGACGCGTTGATCCGGCAGTGCTTCGCCTCGGGCAAGATCGGACGCGTGACGTGCAGTCACTTCGTCGACAACCCGGCCTCGCAGCGCGTGATCACCAAGCTCGGATTTCAGCTGGTCGGTCCGGCGCGGGCCTATTGCGATGCGCGCCGCCGCGAGGTGGCGACGCTGCGCTACGAACGCCTGCGCCCGAAGCGCTTCGCCTGGCTTCGCCGCGCCGCTTGATTGTTCTTAACTCCCTCTTCCCATCGCCCTGCACTTGCGATGGAGCGAGGGTTGGGGTGAGGGGCAGCAGCATGCGCCGACGCTAGAACCTGCCCCTCACCCTAACCCTCTCCCCGTGAAGGACGGGGAGAGGGAATCTGGACCCCTGTCATGCGGCCTGCGCGGTCGTGTCGGTGGTAAGATTGATCGGGTGCGGCTACTGGTGCTGCGCGACGCGCGCGTGTAACCCGTGGCGCTGACTTGCCGCGAAAGGCGCATTTACTATGAAATTCCTCGATCTGGCGAAGATCTACATCAAGTCGGGAGACGGCGGGAACGGCTGTATCGGCTTCCGGCGCGAAAAGTTCATCGAATTCGGCGGGCCCGATGGCGGCGACGGCGGGCGCGGCGGCGACGTGTGGGCGGAGTGCGTGTCGAACCTCAACACGCTGATCGACTATCGCTACCAGCAGCACTTCAAGGCGAAGAACGGCACCGGTGGCATGGGTCAGAACCGCGCCGGACCCAACGGCGACGACTGCATCATCAAGGTGCCGCCGGGCACCGAGATCATGGCCGAGGATCAGGAGACGGTGCTGGGCGAACTGCTGAACCCGGGCGATCGCATGCGCATCGCGAAGGGCGGCAACGGCGGCTTCGGCAACGCGCATTTCAAGTCGGCGACGAACCAGGCGCCGCGTCACGCCAACCCCGGCCTTCCCGGCGAAGAGCTGACGATCTGGCTGCGGCTGAAGATGATCGCCGATGCCGGCCTGATCGGCCTGCCGAACGCGGGCAAGTCGACGTTCCTCGCGGCCGTCAGCGCGGCCAAGCCGAAGATCGCGGACTATCCCTTTACGACGCTGCACCCCAATCTCGGCGTCGTGCGCGCGGGCGATACGGATTTCGTGCTGGCCGACATTCCCGGACTGATCGAAGGCGCGCATGAGGGCGCGGGGTTAGGCACGCGGTTCCTCGGCCACGTCGAGCGCTGCCGCGTTCTGCTGCACCTGGTCGACGCGACCGAGGAGGATATCGGCGAGGCCTACAAGACCGTGCGCCGCGAGTTGAAGGCTTACGGCGAGGGCCTGGAGAAAAAGAAGGAGATCGTCGCGCTGTCGAAGTGCGACGCGCTCGACGCCGACACACTGGCGGAGAAAGCCGAGGCGCTGAAGAAAGCCGCGCGCAAGACGCCGCTCGTCTTGTCCGCGGTCTCCGGTCAGGGCGTGAAAGACGCGCTCTACGCCATGACCAAGGAGATTAGACGCGCCGACGAGAAGGAAGCCGCCGAAGCGGTCCCAGCCAAGCCGTGGGAGCCTTAAGATGACCCCGCTTCTCTCAGCACGAGGGCGATGCGCGGGCAGCAGCCAGCAACGAACTTAGAGTTCCCCAGTTTAAGAAGCATTTTCGAAATAGCATTGATTGCCCATATTGATAATCCGCCCGACAAATTTTTGGGAATGAGTACTGCATTGGGGGACAGGACTTTGTAAAATATGTCCAGCAGCCGCATGCGAACGGAAACCATGGCTAGGTAGAGTACGGCGATGCACAGAAGTGCGTACGGATAAACAAGTGGCTTGCAATCATAGATGCAGGCGAGAACTAAAAAGAGCAGCGACCACAAGAGAAGAAAAG
>JAKAXS010000540.1 GCA_021816505.1 Pseudomonadota bacterium | reverse complement strand
TTCGGCGCGTGGATGATGCGCTCGCCGCCACCGTTGCGTTTCGGGATCGCGAAGGTGACGTAATGCGAAATGCGTTCGCGCGCGCGGTGAACGCTGAGATGCTGCAGGGCGCGCAGCGAAATGCCGAGCGCAACGGCAATATCGGCTTCGGACTTCCATACCGGCAGGTCGTAGCGTTGCAGCTGATCGACATCGATCGCGAGGTCGCGAACGTTGCGGTTGTTGGTGCGGAACGAGCCGGAGAACAGACGGCGTGCTTCGCCGCGTGTGAAGTATTTGATGACCGGCGGCTTGGGATCGCCATAGCGGTAGGGCTTTGGCGGCGGTTTGGGCAGCAGGCGCGTGTCACGCAGCGCGAGGCGGCGGTGCTTGGGCTTCAGCGGGCCGCCTGACTTGATTTCCTCCTGCTTCAACTCGGCGGCGCCGGAGAAGGCGACCGTCGACAGATCGCGCGTGGGCAGAGTGGGCTCGACGGAGCGCGGCACGACCGCCTTGTCGAGCAGACCCTTGCGCTTCCAGCGCATGAACAAGAAGAAGCCGACGAAGCCGATGAGAAAATAGAGCACGCCGATCATGCCGGGCACCGGCACAGGGCTGCTACCGGGCGCTCAACGCGTGAGGCGCGCAGGGAACGTGCCATTTGGATGTCAGGGAATGAGCACGCGTGCCTGAAGGGCTTCGCCGACCACCAACAAGGCTTTGGACCCATGGCCTCCCCTCGTTTCGTACGTGGGGAACCGTGGCGTGGTGATAGCATCAGGAAGCCACCACGGCGAAACACCGTGGCATGGAGTGCTGGAAGGCTGAAGGACCCTCCAGGCACGACGTAGCTCAAACTCATTCAACCTCACTCCCGCTGCCTTCGTCAACCTGCCATCGCTGCGGTGCCTTGCGGGTGGCTTCGGGAACGTCTCCTGTGACGGCCTCGCTGGCCGGCGCGTCCACGCGCTGCGGCTCGCTGAACTTGAACAGCGCCAGCATGTGCTCGCACGGACCCTGGTTCATCAGGTGCTCCTTGAAGTGCTCGCACGTGCAGCGGCCGAAGATGATGCGGCCGGTATCATTGACGACCACCTCGACGGGCGCCGCATCGGCGGCGGCGCCGATGATGCGCCAATCGCGGAAGGTTATCTCGCGCGCCGTCTTCTCGCCGGTCTCTGCGTTCTTGAACTTGCGGATCTTCTTCGTCTCTTCCGCGACCGCGCTGTCGACGCGGACCTGTCCCCGCTGCAACATGTCCATCGCCAGCTCCTGGCGCCGGTCGGGCGGGAAGTACGTCTTCTCGTCGGCCGGCACCTCGAACAGTTGCGGTGACGATACTGACGCGTTTCCACGTCGAACATGGCGCGGCCCTGACGGCACAGACGAACCAGCACGCGCGACGCGGTCGGCAAATCGACGCCGAGCACGCCTGCGACGTCCTCGATCGAAACGCGATAGTGATTGCGCAGGTACGCCAGCGCGCGGTCGACGTGGGCGTCGTCCGCCGCGGCAGCCTCGGCCAGAAGATCGAAGCCGCCGGTCGAGGTGAAGCTCGATCCCGACCAGCCGGTGACGCCAAGCAGGAACGTCATGCCGGGCAGCTTCACCGCGTAGAAGCTCGGCAGTGCGCGACCCTTCAGGTAGATGTCGACGTTCTCGGCGAACGGCAGCAGGCCCTCGATCAGTTTCAGACGGCGCCGGCCCCACACGCGAGTGGATTTCAGTTCGCTGTAGTTGTGGTCCGCGCCTTCCAGCTCGAAGGCCTGCTCCCAAGGCTCGAGGATCAGGCGCGCGTCCTTGCCGGGCTCGAACTCGTAGCGTACGGCGCGCGGCGAGACGTTCGATTTCATGACGCGCAGGAAGCGGATCGCCGCCAGAAGATCGATTGCCTTGGCGCGCACGCGGGTGCCGGGCATGCCCATCGCCGCCTGCACCTGGAGGAAGCCGCGCACCCACGTTTCCGGAATCTCGACCTTCTTCTCGAAACGGCCGCCGGCGCCGGACGTGCGCACGTCGAACCCTTCCGGGCCGATGCGGAACGTGGTGGAGCGGCTGGTGCGCATTTCGCCCAGCGCGCCCCACAGCCAGGCCGTGAAGTCGATGTTTGTCGTGCCGGTGTGGACGTCGCCGACGGATTCGAAGATCGCGGGATCGACGATCAGCGACGCGTACGTCGACTGATCCTGGCTGAACGCTTCGAAGAAGATGCGGTCGGGATGAACCGTGATGACGGGATCGAGGATGTCGGATTGTGCGGCCCATGTGTCGTCCGACCAGACGACCTCGCCCAGCGCGCGCAGCGCGATGCGCAGGAAGAAGCCGTGATCGCGGACGATGCCGTGGAATTTCACCGGACGGCGGGCATTGGTGGAGAAGCCGACCGTCGTCTGGTCGCCGGACGAGTCGAACTCCGAAGGAGAGGCGTAGTCGACGAGGACGATCATGGCGCGCTCCCGGCCGCCGGTGCTGCAGCACGGCGATAGACGGTCGGCTGTTCGCGCGCGCCGCCCAGCGCCAGGTGGGCGGCGAGCACTTTGGCGATGAGTGCGATCAGCTCTTCCTTGGGATACTTCTTGTCGGGCAGGCGCAGCGCGTCGCGTGCGCACTTCAAGACGCGCGCTCCCGTCTCGGGGTCGTGCCGGGCGGCATTGGCGAGCGCATCGAATGCCGGCAGGCGCGTCTTGCGCAGAATGGGGCGAAGCAGCGTACCGATCAGAATGTCGATATTGTCGGCGGCGAGTTTGCTGGCACGTGCATCGTCCTGCGCCAGGATGCGATAGGCGAGCTTTTGCACGTTGATCTCGGAACCCTCGATCAGATCGCGCACGGCGCCGGGCACGGCGAGATAGCTCTCCAGTGAAC
>JAKAXS010000539.1 GCA_021816505.1 Pseudomonadota bacterium | reverse complement strand
AAGTCGTCGGCTTTGAGGCTGGCGCCGCCGACCAGTGCGCCGTCAACATTCGGCACGGCCATCAGTTCCTTGGCGTTGTCGGGCTTCACCGAGCCGCCGTAGAGAATGCGCATCGCGCTGCCGTCGGCGCCGAAGCGCTCCGCCAAGGCTTTGCGGATCGCGGCATGAACGTCGGCGACGTCTTGCGGCGTCGGGGTGAGGCCGGTGCCGATGGCCCATACGGGCTCATAAGCGACGATCGTGTTGGTGGCCGTTGCCCCATCCGGAAGCGAGGCCGCCAACTGACGGGCGACGACCTGCAACGTCAGCTCGGCGCGGCGTTCGCCTGCCGTCTCGCCGATGCACACGATGGCGACGAGGCCGGCGCGATGCGCGGCTTCAGCCTTGGCACGGACGATTTTGCTCGTTTCGCCGTGATCGGAGCGGCGTTCGGAGTGGCCGACGATGACGGCCGTGGCGCCCGCTTGCGCCAGCATTTCGGCTGCGACATCGCCCGTATGCGCGCCGGATACCTTCGCGTGGCAGTCCTGGCCGCCGACGGCAACCTTCGCGCCGTTCAACGCGGCGGCGAGTGGGGCGATCAACGGGGCCGGCGGACAGATCATGACGTCGACACGCCCGGCGCCCGCGCCTTTCACCAATGCGTCAGCCACTTTCTGGGCCTCGCCAAGTGCCGCTGGGGAGCCGTTCATCTTCCAATTGCCGGCAACGAGTGGGCGGATTTGCGGGGTCGCAGCTGCCATGATCATCCCTTTTGCGTCATGGAACGGGGATTCTTGAGAAAATCGCCAGTTCCCGGGGTCTTGCCGGCCTTGCAATCGCGGCCGGGCTGCGCTTCATATCACGCCAATCGCCCCCGTCACCCACGGGATCACTCTAGTAGGCGCCGGATCGCACCGGCCCCACGGCGCTCCGCTTTGAGCGTCGCTGCGAAATTGGATGCAATAAACGATGCTTGAAGCGTTGAGACGTGGCGCCACGGGTTGGTTGGCGAAAATTCTGTTTGCCGTTCTCGTTCTGTCGTTCGCCATCTGGGGCATCCCCTCGGACTTTCTCGGCGGTGGCGGCAACTACGTAGCGCGCGTCGGCGGCACCACGATCTCGCAGAACGAATACAACCGCGCCTTCCAGCGCGAGATCAACGTGCAGTCCATGCAGTCGGGCCAGCGCCTGTCGACCGAGGATGCGCGCAAGGCCGGTATGGATCGCTACGTGCTGAAGCGTCTCGTGACGCAGGCGACCGTCAACCAGCATGCAAGCGAGCTGAACCTCGCGCTGCCGGACGAGGCTCTCGTCGACGATCTGCGCAACGACAAGGAGCTGCAGGGCCGCGACGGACAGTTTTCGCGCGCGCGCTTCGAGCAGTTCCTCGATCAGGCCGGCCTGTCCGAGTCCGGCTTCTTCTATCTGATGCGGCAGGACAAGCTGCGCGATCAGATCGTTGCCGCGCTGGGCAACGCCACCGTCGTGCCGCCGGCGCTTCTGGAGATGCAGAACGCCTACCTGGAAGAAACGCGCATCATCGAGCACACGACGATCAAGGCGGACAAGGTCCCAGCTCCGGCCGCGCCGGACGATGCGAAGCTGCAGCAGACCTTCGAACAGAACAAGACGGCGTTCATCACGCCGGAACTGCGCAAGATCGGCCTTCTGCTGCTCAGCATCGACGAGCTGAAGAAGGGCGTGACGGTCTCGGATGAGGATCTGAAGACCGCGTACGAGGCGACGAAGCACACCTACGAGGTGCCGGAAAAGCGTCGTCTTGCGCAAATCACGTTCAAGGACAAGGCCACGGCGGACGCTGCGAAGAAGGATATCGCGGGTGGCAAGTCGTTCGTGGAGACCGGCAAGGCAGCCGGGCTCAAGGAAACGGATCTCGACCTCGGCCTCAAGACCAAGGAAGAACTGATCGAGCCGAAGGTGGCAGAGGCGGCATTCGCCCTGAAGAAGGACGAGGTTTCCGACGTCATCGAAAGCACGTTCGGACCGGTGCTGCTTCGCGTGATGGATATCGTGCCGGGCAAGCAGAGCACGTTCGAAGAGGTGAAGGAGAAGGTGCGGGACCAGCTTGCCTCGGAGAAGGCAACCGTGCTGATCCAGGAGAAGACCGATCACGTCGAGGAGGCGCGCAACGCCGGCAAGACGCTGAAGGAAATCGCCGACGAGCAGAAGCTGACCTACGTCGAGGCCGACAGCGACGCCACCAACAAGACGGCCGACGGCAAGGAGGCCTTCAGCTTCGCCGATGCCGCCAGCGTGGTTTCGCAGGTGTTCGCCCTGCAGCAGGGGACGGAAATGCCCGCGGTGGAGCTGCCCGGAGGCAAGGGCTACGCTTGGCCGAATATCCTGGGCGTCACTGCGGCCGCGCCGAAGGCGTTCGATACCGTGAAGGATCAGGTGAAGGCGCTCTACATCGAGCAGGAGCGCCAGCGCGGGATCAGCCAGCTCGCCGCCAAGTTGATGGAACGCCTGTCGAAGGGCGAGGACCTGAAGGCCGTCGCAACCGAGGCCGGCGGCACGGCGGAAACGACGCTGCCGGTGACGCGCATGACGTCGCCCCAGGGCTTGCCGCGCGGTGCGATGGCGCAGGCCTTCTCGTTGCCGGTCGGCCAGGCCGGCGCGGCGGAAACGTCCGACGGTCAGTCGCGTGTCGTCTTCCGCGTCAAGGAGATCAAGCCGGCACCCGCGCCGACCAAGGAACAGACCGATAAGCTCTCCGGCGAGCTTCAGGGCATTCTGCGCGAGGACTATCTCAACGCGTATGTCGCCGCGCTTGAGAACCAGGAGAAGCCGCAGATCAACGAGAAGGAATTCCGCCGCATCACCGGCGCGGACCTGCAGGACC
>JAKAXS010000538.1 GCA_021816505.1 Pseudomonadota bacterium | reverse complement strand
CCGGCGGCCGTCAGCGAGAAGCAGGCGTGGCAGCAGCAGTAGTCGAATTCGATGCCCTGGCCGATGCGGTTCGGACCGCCGCCGAGAATGACGATCTTTTCCTTGTCGCTCGGCAGAGCTTCGCAAACCGGCTCGCCGTCGAGGCCTGTCTCGTAGGTCGAGTACATGTAGGCGGTGGGCGACGCGAACTCGGCGGCGCAGGTATCGATGCGCTTGTAGACGGGCGTCACGCCGGCCTTCTCGCGTGCGATGCGGACGTCCGCCTCCGTCACGCCGGCGAGCTTGGCCAGGCGCGCGTCGGAGAACCCGTTGGCCTTCAGGTTGCGAAGGTGCTGCGCGGACTGCGGCAGGCCGTGCGCCTTCACCCGCGCTTCGAGATCGACGATCTCCTGCAGGCGGGCGAGGAACCAGGGATCGATCTTGCAGAACGCATGGACCGTTTCATGGTCCACGCCCAGGCGCAGCGCTTGCGCCACCTTCAGCAAGCGATCCGGTGAGGGCTGGCTCAAGGCGGCGCGGATGATGTTCTTGTCGTCGTCGCCGCCGAGGCCGTCCAGCACGACGTCGTCGAGGCCGGTCAGCCCCGTCTCCATCGAGCGCAGCGCTTTCTGCAGGCTCTCGTTGAACGTCCGGCCGATCGACATCACTTCGCCGACCGACTTCATCGCGGTGGTCAGCGTGGGATCGGCGCCGGGAAATTTCTCGAAGGCGAAGCGCGGAATCTTGGTGACGACGTAGTCGATCGTCGGCTCGAACGACGCGGGCGTGGCGCCTCCGGTGATGTCGTTGTCCAGCTCGTCCAGCGTGTAGCCGACAGCGAGCTTTGCCGCGACCTTGGCGATCGGGAAGCCGGTGGCCTTCGACGCGAGAGCCGAGGAGCGCGACACGCGCGGGTTCATCTCGATGACGACGAGGCGGCCGTTGTCCGGGTTGACGGCGAACTGCACGTTCGAGCCGCCGGTCTCGACGCCGACCTCGCGCAGGACGGCGATCGAGGCGTCGCGCATGATCTGGTATTCTTTGTCGGTCAGCGTCAGCGCGGGCGCGACGGTGATCGAGTCACCCGTATGGACGCCCATCGGATCGAGGTTCTCGATGGAGCAGATGATGATGGCATTGTCGGCGCGATCGCGAACGACTTCCATCTCGTATTCTTTCCAACCGAGCAGGCTCTCGTCGATCAGGATCTGGCCGACGGGCGAGGCGTCGATGCCGGAGCGGACGATCTGCTCGAATTCCTCGCGATTGTAGGCCACGCCGCCGCCGGTGCCGCCGAGCGTGAACGCGGGGCGGATGATGGCGGGCAGCCCCACCTGGTCGAGCACGCTGATGGCTTCAGAAATGGCGGCCGCCGTGTCGTAGCGCACGACGTTGCCGTCTTCCCCGAGGATGGCCGGCGAGGAGATTATCGCCGAGCGCGGACTGTCGAGGCCGATCTTGTCCATCGCCTCGCGAAAGCGCTTGCGGTCTTCCGCCTTGTCGATGGCGTCGCCGTCGGCACCGATCAGCTCGACGCCGAATTTCTTCAGGATGCCGCGCTTTTCCAGCGCGAGGGCGGTGTTGAGCGCAGTCTGTCCGCCCATGGTGGGCAGCAGCGCGTCAGGCCGTTCCGCCTCGATGATCTTGGCGACGATCTCCGGCGTGATCGGCTCGATATAGGTTGCATCAGCCAGATCCGGATCGGTCATGATCGTGGCGGGATTGGAGTTGACCAGAATGATCCGGTACCCCTCCTCCTTCAGCGCTTTACAGGCTTGCGTGCCCGAATAATCGAACTCACAAGCTTGGCCGATCACGATCGGCCCAGCCCCTATGATGAGGATAGACGAGATATCAGTGCGTTTTGGCATGGCAAGCGCGTCTTCTATTGGAGCGGGACGCGTTTGGCTATACCCCGCGTGCGTAAAGTTGATGCAACGGCGTGAACTCCGCCTGCGGCCTTTCGCCTGGGCCTGAAGAGCGTCTTTACCCTACCTGGACATGCCCCACGCAAATTTGGCATGTGACGTGTCAAATCATGACCTTGCGGCGGAGTTACCCGCGCGATTTTCCCAGAGGATACGTGCTTTGAACATTCTCGGCATCGTCACCAAGGTGCACGACAGCGGCATTGCGCTACTGAAGGACGGCGTTCCCCATTTCGTGATGGAGGAAGAACGCTTCAATCGCGAGAAGCACACGATGGACTTTCCGGGCCAGGCGCTGGATGCCGGGTTCGACGGCTCGTTCGGCGTGCAGTTCAAGGACGTCGACGTCATCACGCTGCCGTGGGACATGAAGCGGCTGCGGCGCACGCTCTTCAACAACATCACCGCCCGCCTGCCGGACAGCCTCAACCTTCTGCGCCCGATCGCGCACAAGACGCACTCCAATGCCATCGTCAACCTGCCGCTGCGGCTGTGGCTCGGGCTGGGCTCCAGGTACGGTTTCTCAGGCCTGCCGAAGATCACGCAGGTCGGCCATCACGAAAGCCACGCGTCGGCATTCTTCGTCTCGCCGTTCGAGGAGGCGACGATCTTGGTCATGGACGGCTACGGCGACGAGAGTGCCACGACGGCATGGACCGGCCGCGGCAACAAGATCGAACGGATCTGGGCCGACCCGTTCTATGACAGCATCGGCATGCTCTACACACTCGTGACCGAGCACATCGGTTTCAAGGTGTTCGAGGAAGGCACCGTGATGGCTCTGGCTGCCTGCGGCGGGCCGACGTATCGCGAGGCATTCAAGGACGTCATCAAGCTGCTTCCCGGCGGGCGCATCGCCATCAATCCGGACTACATCAGCTACGACACGCACGGCTTCCTGAAACCGTTCAAGCCGAAGTTCTACGATGCCTTCGGCAGA
>JAKAXS010000537.1 GCA_021816505.1 Pseudomonadota bacterium | reverse complement strand
CTGCGGAAGCGGCGCTTGAGACCATGGACAAGCGCGGTTTCGACACGGGCTTTTCGGCGACACATCCCCTGACCGGCAGGCCCATACCGATATTCGCGGCGAACTTCGTGCTGATGTCCTACGGCGAAGGAGCCGTCATGGCGGTGCCAGGCCACGACGAACGCGATCATGCGTTCGCCCGTCGTTACGGCTTGCCGATGATGGTCGTTGTCGTACCCGACGGCTACACCGGCGAGCCGGAAGAGCTGATCCGGGATGGCGCCTACACCGGTCCAGGGACCCTGGTCCGGTCAGGAGCGTTTGACGGGCTTTCTTCGGCGGAGGCCCGGGAACGGATTACCGCCGTGCTGGCAGAGCGAGGGATGGGTGCACCCCGGACGCATTACCGCCTGCGTGACTGGGGTATCTCGCGCCAGCGCTACTGGGGGACGCCGATCCCGATCATCAATTGTCCGGCCTGTGGTGCTGTTCCCGTCCCGGACGCGGACCTGCCGGTCGTCCTGCCGGAAGATGTGGTACCCGCCGCGGGAGGTTCGCCGCTCAAGGCGCGCGCCGATTTCCTCGCAGCGACATGTCCGCGTTGCGGCAAGGCGGCAGAACGCGAAACCGATACCTTCGACACCTTCATGGAGTCGTCGTGGTATTACGCCCGTTACTGCGCGAAGGACAATGATGCGGCGATGCTGGATGCGCGGGCCACCTACTGGCTTCCGGTCGACCAGTACATCGGCGGCATCGAGCATGCCATCCTGCATCTTCTCTACGCGCGCTTTTTTAACAAGCTTTTGCGCGATGAAGGCCTGGTGCCGGTCGATGAGCCGTTCACGCGACTCCTGACGCAGGGCATGGTGCTCAAAGACGGATCGAAGATGTCCAAATCGAAAGGCAACACCGTCGACCCGCAAGCCCTTGTCGCACGGTACGGCGCTGACACGGCCCGTCTGTCCATCATGTTTGCGGCTCCACCGGAGCAGTCCCTCGAGTGGAGCGATGACGCGGTCGCCGGCACGCACCGGTTTCTGAAGCGCCTGTGGGCGTTGGGCGGTGCGATCGGGACCCTGCCCCGATCGGGGCCGATTCCGGCGGCACGACAGGCTGCGCGGCGCGAGATCCACAGGCTCGTGGATCAGGCTCTGCGCGATTACGATCGCTACCATTTCAATACCGTCATCGCCTCCTGCATGAGTCTTGCGAACATCCTCCAGCGGCTTGCCGACGAGGCTGTTGTGGAGCCAGCGATCGGGCCGCTCGTCTGGGAGGGCTTCGATTTGACGCTGCGCCTCCTGGCCCCGATCGTGCCGCATATCACGCACGCGCTCTGGCAGGATCTGGGTCTCGGCGAGGGGGCGATCATCGATGCGCCGTGGCCCGCCGCGGATCCCGCAGCGCTCGCGCAGGATGAGATCACCATCGTCGTTCAGGTGAACGGGCGCCGGCGTGGCGAGATCCGCGTGCCGGCGGCGGCGGCATCCACGGCCATTGAAGCTGCGGCGTTGGCAGATGCCGGAGTGCAGAAGCACCTGGAAGGGCGCCCGGTGCGCAAGGTCGTGGTCGTGCCCGGCCGCCTGATCAACATCGTGGCCTGATGCGCGCGCTTGCTGTCATCGTGGCAATGCTGATTCTGGCCGGTTGCGGATTCCATCTGCGCACGGCCCAGGAGGACCACTTGCCGCCACGGTTTGCGAACCTGCGGGTGACCATGAGCGGTAGCGGCCTGCGCTACCCCAAAGTGGTACTGGTCATGCGTCGCATGCTGCGCGATCACGGTGCCAGCGTTTTTTCGGGCCAGGTGCCCCTGCCGACCCTGGCGCTCATGGGAGAAACCCTGACACCGGTCGTGGTTAGTATCAATAACAGTGGTGGCGCTGCGGCCTATCTGCTCGACTATACACTGTCTTTCGTGCTGCTTGATGCCAAAGGCCGCGCCATTCTCGGTCCGGAGACGATTCGCGTGCAGCGGGAGTACAATTTCAATCCATTGAATATCCTCTCCATGGCGCGGGAAAAGCGGTATATCGAAAACCGCATGCGCCGTTCGGCGGCGCGGCAGATCGTTGCGCGGATCATCGCCTTCGGCCGTCGTCAGAGTGCTGCGCGGGCCGAATATCCGTCTGCGCCACCACCGCCCTTTACGACGCGCCATGCGCATTAAGGCCGAGGAGCTCGCAGGCCATCTCGACCAGCTGCGGCCCCTCTATCTCATAGCCGGCGATGAGCCGTTTCTTGTCGACGAAGCGGTCCGCCGTATCGGGGTCGCGGCCCAGGCCGCGGGTTTTGGGGAACACCGGCGTCTGGTCCTCGAGAGCGGGTTTTCATGGCCGGCCTTTCGTGAGGAACTGGCCTCGCCTTCGCTTTTCGCGCCGCGTACGCTGTACGAGTTGCGGGCTGCCAGCCGCGAAGGCCTTGCCCGCGAACTGAAGGCGACTTTGCCGGCGCTCGATGAGTCAGTCATCCTGGTCGTGATTGTCCCCGCACTGGACCGGTCCGCCCAGAAAGCGGAATGGGTAGAGGCTGCGTCGCGCCACGGGCATGTCGTCATCATATCTGTGCCCGAGGGGCCTGCCTTCGCGGCATGGGTGCGTGCCCGGCTGTCTGAGGCGGGGATCCACAATCCCGAGACGGCGGCCGCGGTGACCTACTACACGGAGGGCAATGTGGGCGCCGCCTGGCAGGCGATTCAGCGTCTGGCTTTGACTCCGGATACCGATCCGGCTGCCGTGCGGGAGATTTTGGGTGATGAATCGCGGTTTGATGTCTTTGCGCTGACCGATTACGCCCTGAAAGGCGATGTGCGCGGCGTCGACCGCTGCGCCCGCCGCTTGCAGAGCGAGGGCCGCGACCCGATACTCACG
>JAKAXS010000536.1 GCA_021816505.1 Pseudomonadota bacterium | reverse complement strand
GTCACGCTGTTGCTCGTCGACGCCTCGACGCCCGGCGTTTCGCGCGGCAAGAACTTCGAAAAGATCGGCATGAAGGCGCAGGACACCTGCGAGCTGTTCTTCGACAACGTACGGCTGCCCGCCTCCGGCGTTCTCGGCGAGGAAGGCAAGGGTTTCCCGATGCTTACGCGGGAACTCGCGTGGGAGCGGCTGCAGATCGCCGTGGGCGCGGTGGCGACGTCCGCCGCGGCGCTCGACTGGACCCGCGAATATACGAAGAGCCGCAAGGCGTTCGGGACGCCGGTCTCCGAGTTCCAAAACACGCGCTTCCGCCTCGCCGAGATCAAGACTGAGGTCGAGATCGCACAAGTGTTCGTCGATCGCTGCTTGATGGAAGTCAACGAGGAGAGGCTAGATCCGGCCGTCGCCGCGATGGCGAAATACTGGTGCACCGAGCTGATGGGCCGCGCGCTCGACCAGTGCGTGCAACTACACGGCGGCTACGGCTATATGTGGGAATACCCGATTGCGCGGGCTTACGCGGACGCGCGCGTCCACCGCATCTACGGCGGATCCAACGAAATCATGCGCGAAATCGTCGCGAGGACGCTATGAGCGAAGGGCTGCGAATTCTCGTGACCGGCGCGAGCCGCGGCATCGGCTCCGCTCTCGCGCTGCGGCTGGCCAAGCCGGGCGCCCGGCTCGCGCTTTCCGGCAGCGCGCATTCGGCGGGTCTCGAGGAAACGGCGGCGGCCTGCAAGGCGTACGGCGCCGAGGTCGTGGAAGTCGTAGGCGACCTCGGCGATCCCGACGCGCCCAGCCGCCTGGTCGGCGAGGCGGCCGGTGCCTTCGGGGGGCTCGATGCGGTCGTCTCCAATGCCGGCGTCGCTCTGCCCGGCTCGCTCGTTGGCCTCTCGCCGAGCGATTTTGATCGCACCTTCGCCGTCAACGTGCGCGCCCCCTGGTCTCTGGCGCGCGCGGCTTTCGAGCCGCTGAAGGCGACGCGCGGGGCCTTCGTCGCCATCGCCTCGATGTCGGGGATCGAGCCCTATCCGGGAGTCGGCGCCTATAGCGCAAGCAAGGCTGCGCTGATCATGCTCGTGCGCACGCTGGCGCTCGAATGGGCCGAGCACGGCGTGCGCGTCAATACCGTGTCGCCCGGACTGTTCCGTTCGAGCATGACAGCGCCGATCTACGCCGACCCGGAAAAGACGGCCGCGCGCGAAGCGCTGATACCCCTGCACCGCATCGGCGATCCCGCGCGCGATCTCGGCGGCCTCGTGGAGTTCCTGCTGTCGCCCGACGCGACCTACATCACCGGCCAAAACGTGCTGGTCGACGGCGGGCTGCTCGGCTCGATTCACGCGCATATCGCAGGGCGGCCGAAGTCGGGACCCCGCTGATGCGCTATCCCTCTCCCGATCCACGCCGCGCCGAGGAATATCGCGCCGCCGGCTATTGGCGCGACGACACGATCCCGGAGCTGATCGCAGCTTCGGCGGCGCGCGCGCCCGACAAGATCGCCGTCCGCGACGCGTCCGGCGCGACGCTGACCTATCGCGAACTCGCGCAACATTCGGACCGGATCGCCGGCTTTCTGGCGGCCGGCGGACTAGGCAAGGGCGAAGTCGTCACCATCTGCCTGCCGAACTGGTGCGAGACGGTCGCCGTGTTCCTCGCGACGATGAAGCTCGGCGCTGTCGTCAATCCCGTGCCCGTGACCTATGGCCGCGCCGATCTGGCGTATGTCCTTGACAAGTGCGACAGCCACGCGCTGGTTTTCGCCGGAAAATTCCGTAACGCTGATTATACCGAACTCCTCTCTGCGATCCCGGATTCGCTCGCGGGTCGCGTGCTGCTGCGCATCGGTGAAGGCGGGCAGGCGCTCGGGACGCCTTGGGCCGAGGCGCTAGAACACGAGCCGCTGGACACTGCCATCGAGGTATCTGCCGACGACCCCATCGCCGTGCTGTTCACGTCGGGCACCGAAGCGCGTGCCAAGGGGGTTGTGCATTCCCACAACACGATTTTGTTCGGTGAACGCGCGTTAGCGGATGTGCTGCGGATCGGCTCTGAAGACGTTGCCTTCATGGCGTCACCAATCTCGCACACAACCGGCTTCATGCACGGCGTGGTGATGACGCTGACACTCGGTGGAACGCTGTCACTGCTCGATATATTCGAGGGCGCCCGCGCAGCGGGCCAGATCGCCGCGCACAGCGCGACTTGGACAATGGGTGCGACTCCGTTTCTTGCCGACATCGCCGACGCGTTGCGGGCGAGCGGAGAGCGCCTTCCTTCGCTTAGATACTTTCTCTGCGGTGGCGCACCAGTCCCGGAGGCGTTGGTGCGGCGCGCGATGGGTGTCGGCCTGCGCGTGATGTCGATCTACGGCTCCACCGAGAGTCCGCCTCACACGGTCGTTTATCCGTCGGACCCAGCAGAAAACGCATGGCTGACCGATGGGCGGCCGCTCGCAGGCATCACGGTACGCGTCGTCGGCACGGATGGGCGCGACCTCGAGATCGGTGAAATTGGTGAAGAATGGTCGCGCGGACCGAATACGTTCCTCGGCTATCTCGGCGACCCAGAACTCACCGCGAAGGATTTCGACGCGGATGGCTGGTACCATTCCGGCGATCTGGCGCGACGGCTGTCCGACGGCTCCTTGCGCATCGTCGGACGCATCAAGGACATCATCGTCCGCGGCGGACAGAACATTTCTGCGCGCGAGGTCGAGGACTACCTCATGGCCCATCCCGCCGTTCAGTCAGTCGCCGTTGTCGGCGTCGCACATCCCAGGCTCGGCGAGACCGGCTGCGCCGTCGTCGTCCCGCGACCCGGCGCGTCGGTCACGCTGCAGGAACTGAGCGACTAAGA
>JAKAXS010000044.1 GCA_021816505.1 Pseudomonadota bacterium | reverse complement strand
CTGCGCCAGGGCCTGGAACGTCGCCTCGTCGCCGAGGCGTCGCGCCGTGTCGCCGGTGTCGCGCTCCAACTCGCCCAGCACGGCGAAGTCGACACCTGCCGTCTGCAACGATTTCACCAGCGCGCGCAGCGTTCGCTGATAACGCATCTCGAAGGCGCCCTCGCCGGCGATCAGCAGCACGTCGACCGGCTGGCCCGGCGCGATGGTGCGGACGTCGAGGTCGATGGCCCAGTTGTAGCGCGTGGCGTTGCGGAAGCCGCCTTGCGTCTCCGTGTCCCGCAGGTTGGCCAGCGTTTCGGCGGCTTTGTTGGGCGCATCGCCCGTCGTGAGATTCAGGCTGCGCCGCATGCCGACGATGGCGTCGACGTGCTCGATCATCATCGGGCATTCCTCGACGCAGGCGCGGCACGTTGTGCACGACCACAGCGTGTCGGGCTCGATCAGATTGGGCACGATGAAATCGTCCGGTGCGCCGCTATGCCGGCCGACCGGGATGCCCGGATAGGGGCGGCCGGTGTAGTGCGCGTCCGAGCCGCCGGACAAGCCGATGACCAGGTCCTGAATGATTTTCTTGGGATTGAGCGGCTGGCCGGCCGCGAACGCAGGGCACATGACTTCGCACTTGCCGCACTGCACGCAGGCATCGAAGCTGAGCAACTGGTTCCACTGGAAGTCGGCCGGCTTGGCGATGCCGAAGTTCCCGTCGTCCAGATCCAACGCGCGAAGGCCGGTCGAGCGCTGTCCGACGAAGCGTTCAGGCCTTGGATGAAACGCCAGGTGCAGCAGGCCGGCGACGGCATGCTTCATCGGACCGCCCGTCCCGATGCCCAGCGCCAGTTCAGCGGCGCCCCAGAGCAGCAGAAGAAGTGCTGCAACCGCGATACCCGCCGAGATCGTGGCCGGCTGCAGCCACGTGAGCAGGAACAGGCCGACGGCAAATGCTGCGAGCGAATACGGCAGGCGGCTCCAGCCGCCGCGCGACAGTCGCTGTGGCGTATCGAGGCGGCGCAGGACGACGAAGACGACGCCGACGAACATGACGGCGGTGGCGGCCAGGATCGCCCAGTCCAGCGCCGGCCAGTAGAGCGCCAGTCCATAGTTGATCGCGACCAGGACGAGCGCGGCGACGGCGCCACCGGCGGTCACGACGTGCGTGTGGGCGATGTAGGGATCGCGTGCCACGATGTGATGGAGATCGACGAAGTAGCGCTTCGGGATCGCGAACACGCCGCGCCAATCCACACTCGCCGACTGGCCGGCATTCCACAGGCGCGCGCGCCGCACCAGACCGAACGCCAGTGTCGCGGCAGCGAGCCAGAACAGGATGGTGATCGCCTGTGCCACCGCCATGGTCAGAAATCCTTGCAGAGGCGTAGAGCGTCGTAGATTGCCGCGTGGATGTTGTGCATCGAAACACAGTCGCCGATGCGGAACAGGACGAAGCGGCCGTCTCCAGTCTGCTCGTCGAGGGCAGGCTGACGCTTGGCGGCGTACAACGCCTCCAGGTTGGTCTGGCCGCGATTGAGCGACCGGTCCTTCAGGTCGTAGTAGATGCCGTCGTTCGGCTTCGATCCGTTCTCGATCACCACCTGATCGACGACGCGCTCTTCCAGTTCCTCGGTATATTCGTTGCGCAGGACGGCGATCTTCTTGTTGCCTTCGAGATAGACGCGATCGAGCCACGTGTTCGGTGTCGGGATCATGCCTTGGGCATAGAGGCGGCGGTAGAAGATCGGGAACGTCGTGCCGCCGACGTCGTCCGCGACCTTCACGTCGGGCGTGACGATCTCCACCAGACTGCCGCGGCTGGCCAGGAAGTCCGCGGTGCCGAAGCCCGCGTGACCGCTGATGCCGTCGTACAGCAGCACGTTCTTCTCGGGCGCCACCTTCTCCGACAGGATGTCCCACGCGCTGACGGCGAGGCCTTCGTCCACACCCCACTCGGGCACCTGCCCGGTGTGGCTCGTCCCGCCCGTGGCCATGACGACGATGTCGGGCTTCTCGGCGAGGATCATCTCGGCGTTGGCCTCGACACCCAGCCGGCGGTCGACGCCGACGCGCTTCGTCTCCATGTCGAACCAGCGGATGATGCCGGACATCTGCTCGCGCTGCGGAGCCTTGGCGGCAAGGTTCACCTGCCCGCCTACGGCGGCGTTACGCTCGAACAGCACGACGTCATGCCCGCGCTCGCGCGCGACGCGTGCCGCCTCCAGGCCGGCCGGTCCGGCGCCCACCACGACGACGCGGCGCTTCGCAGCCGTTGTCGGCCTGATGACGTGCGGCATGGTGGCCTCGCGTGAGGTCGCCGCGTTCTGGACGCACAGCACGTCCTGGCCGAAGTATTGCCTGTCGATGCAATAGTTGGCGCCGACGCACTGCTTGATCTGATCCTCGCGGCCCTCGCGCACCTTCAGCATCATGTGTGGATCGGCGATCTGCGCGCGCGTCATGCCGCACATATCGACCCAGCCGTTGGCGATGATGCGTTCGGCTTGCGTGACGTCGCGGATGCCCTGAGCGTGCAGGATCGGGACTTTCGAGACCTGCTTGATCCCGGCCGCCAGATGGACGAACGGCTCCGGCGGAAGCGCCATCGGCGGCATGCAGTTGGCGATCATGTTGTGCGTGTCGGCGCCGGACGCGATGACGCTGATGAAGTCGATCAAGCCGCTTTCCGACATCGCCTGGGCGATGTTGCGCAGCTCGTCGTGGCTCAGGCCGTCATCGTAGAACTCGTCGGCGCACATGCGCATGCCGACGCAGAAGTCCGCGCCGACGGCCTCGCGAACGGCGGTCAGCACCTCGCGGCCGAAGCGCATGCGGTTTTCCAGGCTGCCGCCCCACTCGTCCGTGCGCATGTTGGTGCGCGGCGACCAGAACTGGTCGATGAGATGCTGGTGCGCTGCGGAAATCTCGATGCCGTCGAAGCCGGAGTCCTGCACGCGTTTCGCCGCCTTGGCGAAGTCGGCGATGATGCGGCGGATGTCCTCGATCTCGATGACCTTGGCGTTGCCGCGATGGACCAGCTCGCGCACGCCGCTGGGCGAGACGAGATGCGGCCAGGGATCGCCCGCATAGGCCGAGCGGCGGCCCATGTGCGTTGCCTGGATCATGATCTTCATGCCGTGCTTGTGCACGGCCTCGGCGAGGCGCGACATCGGCTCGATCACGCGATCGGTGGTGAGGTTGACCGGGCGCCAGGATCCCTGCGGGATGTCGATCGACACGGGGCTAGAGCCGCCGCAGATCGCCATGCCGAGGCCGCCCTTGGCCTTCTCTTCGTAGTAGCGGATGTAGCGATCGCCCGGCAAGCCGCCCGCTTCCGCATAGACCTCGGCGTGCGCCGTGGAATAGATCCGGTTCGGCAGCGTGAGCTTGTTGAGGGTCAGCGGCTGGAAGACGTGGGGATAGCGCATAGCTACAAACTCACTCCGCTGCGATAACCGTTCCGGGTCTGACAATGAACAGGCAGTGGTCGAAGCCGTCGGCCGCGCACTGCGCTTCGACACAGGTGGATGTCGCGCGATGACCGAGGTCGGTTCGCACCCAGTCCATGGCGCCGGCGAACCAGCCTTCGAACATGTAGCAAAGCTTGCCGCGATGCCCGGGCAAGCCCAGCACGAACAGCGAATGCTCGAGCTTCACGTCGGCGATGCCGTCGGTGACGTCGGTCGACAGGAAGCTGAACTTTCCCCAGCCGCGCTGCGACAGCCGTTCCAGGTAATGTGCGAAGACCGCCAGCCCCTTGAGGCCGTGCGTTTTCGCCGCCTCCTCGCACCAATAGTAGGCCGAGCGATAGCCGGCGTCGTAGAGCTGGCTGGCGTAAGCCTGCCGCCCGAGCGCCGCTTCGACCGCCGCGTGATTGTTCACGAAGAAGTGGCGCGGCACGTACAGCATCGGCAAGCCGTCCGTGGTCCAGACGCCGGTGTCCTTGTCGACTTCGATCGGGACCTGCGGCTGCATGCGCTAGGCTCCCCACACGTCTTTGAACACACGCAGCCAGTTCTCGCCCATGATCTTGGCGATGCGCGCGTCCTTCCATCCGGCGCGCGACATGGCGGCGGTGAGATTGGGCATCTCGCCGATGGTGCGGATGCCTTCCGGATTGCGCACCTCGCCGAAGTCGGTCAGGCGGCGATGGCGGCCCTTGTCGTGCGTGATCCAGTCGAAGAACGGGCGCTCGTAGCCCTGGGTAAAGTCGGTGCCGATGCCGACGCAGTCTTCACCCACGATGTCGATCACGTAGGCGATGGCTTCGACGTAGTCGTCGACGGTCGCATCGATGCCGCGCTTGAGGAACGGCGGGAACATGGTGACGCCGACGAAGCCGCCACGATCGGCGATGAAGCGAAGTTGCTCGTCGCTCTTGTTGCGCGGATGCTTTTTGAGGCCGCCCGGCAGGCAGTGCGAATAGCAGACGGGTTTCGTCGAGGCGATGATGGCCTGCTTCGACGTCTTCGCGCCGACATGCGACAGGTCGATCATGATGCCGACGCGGTTCATCTCGGCTATGACCTCGTGGCCGTAGCCAGACAGGCCGCTGTCCGGCTCATAGCATCCGGTGCCGATGAGGTTCTGCGTGTTGTAGCAAAGCTGCACGACGCGGACGCCCATGTCGGCGAACGCCTCGATCGTGCCCAGGTGATCCTCGAACGCGTGCGCATTCTGAAAGCCGAGAATGATACCTGTCCTGCCGGCGCGCTTGGCGTTCTGGATGTCGGCCGTGGTGCGCACGAGACGCAGGAGATCGCCGTTCTCGCGGATCATGCGCTTCATGTCGGCGATATTGGCGACCGTGTCCTTGAAGCCTTCCCAGACGGAGACGGTGCAGTTGGCCGCCGAGATGCCGCCACGGCGCATGTCCTCGAACACGCTGCGGTCCCACTTGGAAATGATCAGCCCGTCGATCACCAGGCTCTGGCGATGCAACGTCGGCGTCGTCGGCGAATTCACTCCACTGCGCATCAGGTCTCGCTCAACAATAGACGACGGTGGCGGCAAGGCCGCCCGTCGAGGTTTCTTTGTATTTCGACTGAAGGTCCTGGCCGGTCTGGCGCATCGTTTCGATCACGGCGTCGAGCGATACGAGGTGCTCGCCGTCGGATGCCATCGCCAGCCGGGCGGCGTTGATGGCTTTCATCGCGCCCATGGAGTTACGCTCGATGCACGGCACCTGGACGAGACCGCCGATCGGATCGCAGGTCATGCCGAGGTTGTGTTCCATGCCGATTTCGGCGGCGTTCTCGATCTGCGCGTTGGACGCGCCCAGCACGGCCGCGAGACCGGCTGCCGCCATCGAGCATGAGACGCCGATTTCGCCCTGGCAGCCCATCTCGGCCGCTGAGATCGACGCGTTCTTCTTGTAGAGCATGCCGATGCCGGCCGATGTCAGCAGGAAGCGCGTGATGTATCGCTCCAGCTCCGCCTGATCCTCGTCGGCGTGCATCAGGCGGGTGACGTAGCCCAGAACGGCGGGAATGACGCCGGCAGACCCGTTGGTCGGTGCGGTGACGACTTTTCCGCCGCTGGCATTCTCTTCGTTTACGGCAATGGCGAAGGCGCTGACCGTATCCATGGCGCGAAAATCGCCCGTCCGCTTGCCGGTCGCCTCGCATGCCTTGCGATAGAGCGTTGGCGCGCGGCGGCGAACCTTCAGGCCGCCGGGCAGGAATTCTTCCGTGCTGCTCAAGCCGCGGTCGAGCGACATCTGCATCACGCTCCACACCTTCAGCAGGCGTTGGCGCGTCGCATCCTCGTCCTGGTAGGCGAGTTCGTTCTGCCAGATCAGGTCGGGGATGCTGAGGTTGTGCCTCTGGCACTGCGCCAGTAGTTCGGCTGCGTTGGCGAACGGATAGCGGACGGCGCGCACGTCGACTTCGGCACCGTCGCGCGGCTCGGACGTGATGGCGGCGCGGTCGAGCACGGCGCCGCCGCCGATCGAAAAGTAGGCGTTGTGATGCAGCGTGGCCCCGTCGCCGTCGAAGGCTTCCAGCAGCATGCCGTTGGGATGCTCGGCCAGGAACTTGTCCTTGTGGAAGACGAGATCCTCCACGGGATCGAAGTCGACCGCCGGTCCGCCGCAACCGAGTTGCAGAGTCTTGGTGTTGCGCACCAGGGCGACCCGCTGGTGTGCGATCAGCGGATCGGTGTCTTCTGGAACTTCGCCCAGCAGCCCGGCGATCACCGCGAAATCCGTTGCGTGGCCGACACCCGTCAGCGCCAGTGAACCGTAGAGGCGCGCGCGCACGCGCTTGACGTCGCCCATCACGCCCTGTGCGCCGAGTTCGGCGAGGAACGTGTTGGCCGCCGTCATCGGACCCACAGTGTGGGAACTGGACGGGCCGACGCCGATACGGAACACCTCGAAAACGCTGTAGTACATCAGGCGGTCTCTCGTTCGGCGGCGCTCGCGTCTTCGCGCAATGCCACGCCGAAGCCGTAAGGCGTGGCGGCGCGAACCATGAAGCGCCAGAGATAGTCTGCGAAGCTGCGGCGGAAGATCAGGCAGAAGCCGCGATCCTGCCGATGCAGCAGCGTCGCCGATTTTCCGAATGTGGTGCCGACCACCTTGCCCGGATCGAGGTGGGCGATGTCGTAGACGGTGCAGTGGGCCAGCACGTCGCTCGCGTTGGCGCCCGTCAGCAGCACCTGCGTATAGCCGCCGGAGTTGTCGACGACCTGGCTGCGGATGCCTTCAAGCGCGCGCTCCAGGGCGGCGATCGTCGCACCGAGCTTTTCGCGCGGGCAGACGACCAGCCATTCGTCGGGCGAGATCCAGGCGACCTTCACCGCCCCGGACTGTGCGAGCGTGCACGGCGTCACGGGCAACGGCACGCCGAGCGCCGACGAGGCGGCCTCGACGAACGCAGGCGTGGCGCTGTCGCCGCGCAAGGCGATGTAGCCGGCCAGCGGAAGCTCCCCGGCCCAGACGCCGTGACGGCCATCTGGCTTCACGGCCTGCTTCGCCAGATCGAAATGATGGAGCGGCGACTGCATGAGGGACTTAGACATTCTGCCGCTCTCCCTTGGGATCGACGAACACGTAGGGGACGATCTTGGCGCGTACGGCCCTGCCGCCGGCCCATGCGTAGACGATGTCGCGACCGGCTTTCTGGCCATCGGGTGATTTGCGGGCGATCCCGTCACGCACGACGGCCATGGCGATCGACCGGCCAAGCTCCGGGCTGTGGTAGCTGGAGGTAACGTGCCCCAGCATCTTGGCCGGCGGCTTGAAGTCAGCCTGCTCGATGATCTGGGCGCCTTCGCGCAGCACCTCGGCCGGATCGTCGGTGAGAAGGCCGACGAGCTGCTTGCGATCGCTGCGCGCGGTGTCGCTGCGCTTGAACGAGCGCTTGCCGATGAAGCTGTACGGCTTCTTCATGCCGACGGCCCAGCCCATGTCGAGATCGAACGGCGTCATCGAGCCGTCGGTGTCCTGGCCGACGATGATGAAGCCCTTTTCGGCGCGCAACACGTGCATCGTCTCGGTGCCGTAAGGCGTGATGTCGAACTCGCGTCCGGCCTCCATCAAGGCCTCCCAGACGTGGTGGCCGTGGGTGGCGTCGACGTTCACTTCGAACGCCAGTTCGCCCGAGAAGCTGATGCGGAACACGCGGGCGGGAACCCCAGCGACCGTGCCGGCGCGCCAGTCCATGAACTTGAAGGCGTCGGATGAAAGGTCGATGTCGCTGCACACCTTCTGCAGCACCTTGCGGCTGTTGGGGCCGACGACAGCCGCCGTTGCCCAGTGATCCGTCACCGACGTCAGGTAGACGTCGAGATCGGGCCACTCGGTCTGGTGCCATTTCTCCAGCCACGTCATCACGCGGGCGGCACCGCCGGTCGTCGTCGTCATGACGAAATGATTGTCGCTGATGCATGACGTGACGCCGTCGTCGAACACCATGCCGTTCTCGTCCAGCATCAGGCCGTAGCGGCACTTGCCCGGCGCGAGGTTGGTCCAGGCATTGGCGTAGACGCGGTTGAGGAACTCGCGCACGTCTTTGCCGCGGATGTCGATCTTGCCCAGCGTCGAGGCGTCCATCATGCCGACGCTGCGCCGTGTCGCGAGACACTCGCGCCTCACCGCGGCGTGCATATCCTCCCGCGCTTTCGGGAAGTACCAGGGGCGCAGCCATTGGCCGACCGGTTCGAACAACGCGCCGCGGGCAACGTGCGAGGCATGCATAGCCGTGTAGCGTTTCGGCTCGAACGTGTCGCCCTCGTGCGCGCCGGCCAGCGTGCCGAACGTCACCGGCGAATAAGCCGGGCGGTACGTGGTGGTGCCCACTTCGGAGATGTGCTGGCCCAGCGCGTCGGCCGCGATGGCGAAGCCGTTGACGTTCGAAAGCTTGCCCTGATCCGTGCCGAAGCCGAGCGCCGTATAGCGCTTGATGTGCTCGATCGACTTGTAGTTCTCGCGCACCGCAAGCTGGATGTCGGTCACGGCGACATCGTTCTGATAGTCGACGAAGGCCTTGGCGCCGTAGCCCTCCTTCTTGCCGTCCGGAACGCGGAAGATGCGCCGCGCGGGCGTAACGGCTGGCTCATCGGAGCCAAAATCCAGCGCCGTGGCTACCTCGGCCTTGCCGAGGCTGGCGACGGCCTTGTTCGACACGCCGCGAGACTGTTGCAGCGAGGAAGCGAGGCCGAACTCTCCGCAAGCGGCGCCGACGACGTAGATGCCGGCTTTTTCGCGTCCAAGTGCGGGGGCGACATAGGCCAGCAGCGCCTCGTCCCAATGCGGGCGACCGCCGTCGTGGCAGAAAAGGTGGACCGTGGGCGACAGACCGCCGGAGCTGCCGATGGCGTCGCACGAGATGAGCGGCCCGCTGCCGGTGACGCGATTGTCGCGCGCATCGAGCTTGGCAAGCTGTGCGCTGTGCACGCTGCGTCCGCCGTGCGCCTGAGCGATGCCGTAGCCCTTGTACAGTGCGATGCCGGCCGCCGCGGCGCGCTGCTCCCAAGTGGCGTTGATATCGGCACGCGTGTCGGCCAGCGTGACCTTGATGCCGGCGCGCGCCATGTCGATGGCGCCCTGGTAGACATGATCGTTGCTGGTGAGCAGCAGCACGTTGTGGCCACAGGCGACGCCGTAGCGATTGAGGTACGTCGTCATGGCCGAGGCGGTGAAGATGCCCGGCAGATCGTTGTTGCCGTAGACCAGAGGCCGCTCGATCGCGCCGGACGCGAGGATGACCCGGTCGGCGCGGATGCGATGCAGCCGCTGCCGTGGCTGATCGGTCGAGCGATGCGCGAGCGGCAGGTTATCCTGCAACGACTGGGCGGCCTGGATCATGTTCATGTCGTGCAGCGCGAACGCGCTGGTGCGCGTCAGGATGCGCACGTTAGGCAGGCTCTTCAGTTCGTCGATGGCGGCCTTGAGCCAGGCCGGCGCGGTCTTTCCGCCGATGTTGGCATTCGGTTGCGACAGCAGCCAGCCGCCCAGTTCGTTCTGCTCGTCAAGCAGCAGCACACGCAATCCGGCCTGGCCGGCGGTCAGCGCGGCGACGAGACCGCTCGCCCCGCCGCCGACGACGAGAACCTGAACGTGGTGGTGCATGTGATCGTAGATGTCCGGGTCGTTTTCGACCGGGGCGCTGCCGTAGCCGGCGGCATGCCGAATGATGTGCTCGTAGCGCGGCCATAGCGCGGCCGGATACTTGAACGTCTTGTAGTAGAAGCCGGCCGGCATGAAGCGTGAAAAACGGCCGCCCAGGCTCTTGGCATCGACGCCGAGAGAGGGCCAGCCCGTGGTGCGCCGCGCGGTCAGGCCACTGTAGACCTCCACCTGGGTCGCTTTCAGGTTCGGGACGGTCTGCGGCCCCTGCTCCAGCTGCACGAGCGCATTCGGTTCTTCCGGTCCGGCGCCGATGATGCCGCGCGGACGGCCGTACTT
Organism: Pseudomonadota bacterium; assembly: GCA_021816505.1. Lineage (GTDB taxonomy): Bacteria > Pseudomonadota > Alphaproteobacteria > Rhizobiales > Hyphomicrobiaceae > JAKAXS01. Next base: position 1,720 of record JAKAXS010000044.1, on the reverse strand, counting down.
GAAGCTGCGCGCCAGCATGCGCGTGCCGCTGGCCAACAGCGCGGACGCCAGCGTGTCGCCGGCGAAGGCGGGAAACGACTTGCCGTCGAAGCTGATGGACAGCGGGCGATCGTAGTCGATGCGCGCAGTGGCGATTTTCAACCGGTGGCTCGAGAGCTTCATGCTGCACCGCCTTCCGCGTCGTAGGCCTTGCGGCCCTCCGCCAGCGTCCAGCTCCCGGCAATCGCGTGGCTGGCGGTGTTGCGCTTGACGATGAAGAACTTGCGGCAGCCCGTCTGGTGGCCCCACATCTCCCAATGCCAGCCCTTGGTGTTCTTGCGCTTGAAGAGGTAGTCGCCCCAACCCTCGTCATCGAGCGTCTCGGGATCGGCAGGACGCGCGATGAAGGCCTCGCCGCCGTAGGCGAATTCCTCTTCCTCGCGCTTTTCACCGCAATGCGGACACGAAAGCAGGAACATGGATTTTCCTCTGGATCAGTGCGCGACGCCGGCGGCGCCATGTTCGTCGATGAGGTGCCCGGACGAGAACCGGTCGATCGAGAAGGCTCGATTGAGGTCATGCGGTTCGTCGTGCGCGATGGTGTGGGCGAATACGTGCCCGGAGCCCGGCGTCGCCTTGAAGCCGCCCGTGCCCCAGCCGCAGTTGAAGTAGAGACCCTTGACCTTGGTCTTGGAGATGATGGGGCACGCATCCGGTGTCGTATCGACGATGCCGCCCCATTGCCGATTGAGCCGCACGCGAGAGAACATCGGAAACAGCTCGATGATGGCTGCGGCCGTATGCTCGATCACGTGCGGGCTGCCCCGCTGCGCGTAACTGTTGTAGCTGTCGATGCCGGCGCCGATGACCAGTTCGCCCTTGTCGGACTGGCTGAGGTAGCCGTGCACCGCGTTGGACATGACCACCGTGTCGAGCACCGGCTTCATCGATTCCGAGACGAACGCCTGCAGCGGGTGGCTTTCGATGGGCAGACGCAGGCCCGCCAGCTTCGCCATGACCGACGAATGACCGGCCGTGACGCAGCCCACCTGGTCGGCGCCGATGTAGCCGCGGCTGGTTTCCAGGCCTTTGATGCGGCCGCCGGAGATGTCCATCCCGGTCACTTCGCAGTTTTCGATGATGTCGACGCCCCAGGCGCTGGCGGCGCGGGCGAAGCCCCAGGCGACCGCGTCGTGGCGGGCGACGCCGGCGCGCGGCTGATAGCTGGCGCCGAGGATCGGATAGCGCGCGGAGGATGACGCGTTGATCAGCGGGATGCGCCGCTTGACCTCGGCGGCATCGAGGACGAGGGCGTCGATCCCGTTGAGGTTGTTGGCATTCACGCGCCGCTCGATATCGCGCATGTCCTGCAGGGAGTGCCCTAGGTTAAAGACGCCGCGCTGCGAGAACATCACGTTGAAGTTGATGTCGGCCGTCAGGCCCTCCCACAGCTTCAGCGCGTGCTCGTAAAGGAGTGCCGCTTCGTCCCAGAGATAGTTGGAGCGGACGATCGTGGTGTTGCGCGCCGTGTTGCCGCCGCCCAGGTAGCCCTTTTCGACGACGGCGATGTTCTTCACGCCGTGGTTCTTGGCGAGATAGTAGGCCGTCGCCAAACCATGTCCGCCACCGCCGACGATGACGACGCTGTAGGACGGCTTGGGCTGTGGGCTGCGCCAGGCGCCCTGCCAGCGCTCGTTGTGCGACAGACCCTGGCGAAAGACCGACCAGACTGAGAGATCGG
>JAKAXS010000535.1 GCA_021816505.1 Pseudomonadota bacterium | reverse complement strand
GCATGCGCTCCACACCGTTGATCTGCTGTTCAAGCGGCGCCACGACCGTGTTGGCGACCACCTCGGCGCTGGCACCGGGGTACTGCCCGGTGACGGTGACGGTAGGAGGGGCGATCTCTGGATACTGAGCAATCGGCAGCCGGCCCAACGAAACGGCGCCCAAGATCATGAAGATGATCGAGATCACGCTCGCGAAGATCGGACGATCGATAAAAAAGTGTGCCAGGCGCATGTGCCGCCCCTCTTTTCTTTGCTCGGCGAAACGCCGCTATCAGTTGGGTTTCACGCTCGCATCGATCGACGCGTTCGCTGCCGTCTTGGCCTCGGGGGCCTGTTGCGGCGAAACCTTCGCGCCTGGGCGCACGCGCATCAGCCCGTTGATCACGACGGTGTCGTTGGCATCAAGGCCGGCCGTGATGACGCGCAATCCATCGACGAGCGGGCCGAGCGTGACGTACTTCGGGTTCGCAACGTATCGCGGCCCGGGAGCTGTTCTATCAGCAGGGCATTCACCCCGTGGGCGTCGAAGCCATCGCGGAAGCCGCTTTGACGAACAAGATGACGCTCTACCGCCACTTCAAGTCCAAGGACGAGTTGATCGTCGCGCACTGCTCTCAACTCGCGGCCGAGGGCGATGCGCTCTGGGTGAGAATAAACGCCTCCCACCCGCAGGATGCCGAGAAGCGGCTCAAAGCCTGGGTGGACCACGTCGAAGACGTTTTGACGCAGCGCTTCGAACGCGGTTGCGCGTTGGCCAATGCGGCGGTCGAGCTTCAGCCGCATCATCCCGCCAAGGCGGTGATTGAAGCCTACAAAGCACGCAAGCGTGACCACCTTGTGAAGCTCTTCAAGGCCGCGAATTACAAGAAGCCGGAAATGCTGGCTGACGAAGTGTTCCTGCTGTTCGAAGGCGCGCGCATCTCCATTCAGTGCGGCGGCAAGCAGATGGCGCTTCGGGTCGTGAAAATGCTGCGCGACCTGCTCACGAATGCACCGCGCAAGGCGCTGCCACCGCGATAGCCGCCAAGACGCCGATTTGCTGCATGCTTCGGCAGTGGTGCGCGAAGTTGCGGCAATTGCAGGCTCGTTCAGCGCTATTCACAACAGTTTCCCTGGGAACTAGAGCAATCGTTCACGCGGCACGATTGATGCAATGCACCCGACAGCTGCAGAGGAGGGCTGCCGCTCCGATCGAGCAGGCGTGCGAGGGGAGCATGATGGAATTGCGGATCGCGGCAACACGCGCGGCATCGGTCGGCGTCGCGATCATCGTGCTAGCGACGCCTGCGTCGGCTGCGACAGACAAGGCCGACACCGCGTTTCTGATCATGTCTGCCGTGCTGGTGCTGCTGATGACCATCCCGGGCCTAGCGTTGTTCTACGCCGGTCTGGTGCGGCCCAAGAACGTGCTGTCCGTTCTGATGCATGTCTTCGCCACCGTCTGCCTCGTCTGCGTGCTGTGGATCGCATACGGTTACAGCCTCGCGTTCACGTCGGGAGGTGATCACAGCCGCTGGTTCGGCGGCTTTTCGCGCGTGTTCCTAATGGGCGTGACGCCGGCGTCCGAGGTGGCGACGTTCTCGCACGGCGTAACCGTTCCGGAGTATGCGTACGCGTTCTTCCAAATGACGTTCGCGGCGATCACGTCGGCCTTGATTGTCGGCTCGTTCGCCGAGCGCGTGAAGTTCTCTGCCGTCATGACGTTCATGGCGTTGTGGCTGACCTTCGTCTATTGCCCCATCGCCCACATGGTCTGGTACTGGCCGGGTCCGGACGCTCTGTCGAATGCGGCCGCGGCGGTCGCTGCCGCGTCGGGCGACGCGAAAGTCGCGGCGCAAGCCGAGTTGGATCGCCTGCTTGCCGACGGCGGCTGGATCTATCAGTTGGGCGCTATCGATTTCGCCGGCGGCACCGTGGTTCACGTCAGCGCCGGCATCGCAGGCCTCGTGGGTGCGCTCGTTCTTCGGCCACGCTTGGGCTACGGCCGCGAGCCGATGCCACCACATTCGCTGACGTTGAGCGTCGTCGGCGCCTGCCTGCTGTGGGTCGGCTGGTTCGGCTTCAATTGCGGCTCCAATCTCGAAGCCAATGGAACGGCGGCGCTGGCGATGGCGAACACGTTCGCCGCAACGGCCGCTGCAGCGCTGGGCTGGCTCCTCATCGAGACGATGACGGGGCGCCGCCCATCCATTCTTGGCGCAACGACGGGTGCGATCGCCGGGTTGGTCGCGATCACGCCGGCGTCCGGCTTTGCCGCGCCCGCGGGCGCGCTAGGGCTCGGCTTCACGTCGAGCGTGTTCTGCTACACCTTCTGCACCAGCATCAAAGCGGCACTTGGCTACGACGACAGCCTTGACGTGTTCGGCGTGCACGGCATCGCCGGCATCGTCGGCGCATTGGGGACAGGCATCCTCGTCAATCCCGCGCTCGGGGGATCGGGCGTCGCCGATTACATCAGCCAGCCCGGCCAGATCGTGATCGGCTACGACATGGCGACTCAAATGGCCGCTCAGTTCAAAGGCGTGGCGATCACGCTGGTCTGGTCGGGCCTCGGCTCACTGATCATCTACAAGTTGATCGACTGGACGATCGGATTGCGCGTTTCGACTTACGACGAACGCGAAGGCCTCGATGTGATGTCGCACGGCGAACGGGGCTATAATTTCTTCTGATGGGCGCAAGATTAACGCCACCTCGCTGACGCGGAACCTGAGGAACATTCGCGTCGCCGACACGTTCGCACACCAATTCAGAACGCGCAGCCTCAGGAGGAGTTCATGACCGCGTTTTCGAAACGACTTGGTGTGGCCGGACTGATTGTTGCGATGGCCGCTGTTCCCGCATTGGCCCAGTCCGGGGGCGGCGGC
>JAKAXS010000534.1 GCA_021816505.1 Pseudomonadota bacterium | reverse complement strand
CCGATCTGGATTTCGACGATGTCGCGGATGCCGTGGCGCGGGCGGCGATGGAACTCGATGCCGGCGCGATTATGAGCCCGGAGCGCCTGGCGCTGCCCTTGCGAGAAGGTGGCTCACTTCTGAGTATGCCGGCTAGCGCAGCCGACATAGCGATCCACAAGCTGGTGAACATCCAGCCTGCGAACCGTGGGAAGGGCCTTCCCACGGTCAGTGGAATCGTCACGGTCTGCGATGCGACGACCGGCCTGCCACTGTGCGTACTTGACGGGCCGCGACTCACCGGCTGCCGCACGGCGGCCGTGTCCATGCTGGCCATACGGCTTCTGGCTGCCTCGACTCCAAGGCGACTACTGATGTTCGGAACCGGTGCACAGGCCGGGCATCACGTGCAGGCGTTGGCGGCCATGCACCCGCAATGCGAGGTCTGGGTGAAGGGTCTGGACGCGCAGGCTTCGCACGACTTCTGTTCGCGGGTCCGAAACGTGCATTCGGGATTGCGGCCCTGCGATGCAGGCGTTCCCGACGATATCGACGTGGTCATCACTCTGACGACCAGCCGCATTCCCATCTACGACGAGGCCGCTCGGCCCGAGACGTTGGTGATCGGGGTGGGCGCATTCAGGCCCGATATGGCGGAGCTGGGCCGGCGGACGATCCAAGGAAGCGAACTTTTCGCCGACGATCCAAAGGGTGCGCGAAATGAGGCAGGCGACTTCATGCAGGCCGACGTCAATTGGTCAAGTGTTCGCTCGCTGGCGCATGCGCTGCGAAATGGCCGCGACCGGGAACGTCCCGCCGTTTTCAAGAGCGTGGGTACGGCCGCATGGGATCTTGCCGCAGCGCGGGTTGCGCTCACGCGGCTGCAAGGGTCGATTTGAGCGACGAGGATGAGTCCAGGAGAGGAACATCGAGATGATAGATATCCAATGGCGAGGAGTTTTCCCGGCGGTGACGACCAAACTGTCCGCAGATCTTTCGATCGACGCGCAAGCGCTCGCGACAGGGCTTGAGCGACTGATTGAGAATGGAGTGAGCGGTGTGGTGATGATGGGCATGGTCGGCGAGAACGCCCAGCTTTCGCCGGAGGAAAAGCGACACGTGCTCGAGGTCGCCGTGCGGACCGTAAGTGGACGCGTGCCGGTTCTGTCGGGAGTCGCGGAAGCGAGTACCGAAAGGGCGGCGGAATTCGCCAGGCAGGCCCAGGAGCTGGGGGTCGACGGACTCATGGTCTTTCCGGGACTCACGTACCGATCGGATCGACGCGAAACTGTCCAGTTCTACACGACAGTGGCCCGAGCCTCCGCCTTGCCGATCATGCTCTACAACAATCCTGGCGCCTACGGCGTCGACCTCACCCCCGATCTCGTCGAAGATCTGGTGCACGAAAGTACGATCGTCGCGATCAAGGAAGAGTCCTACGTGACCGCGCGCGTGACCGATCTGATCTCGCGATTCGGCGACCGTTTCGCAGTCGTGTGCGGAGTCGACGACATGGTCCTTGAAAGCGTCGCCCTCGGCGCGAGCGCATGGGTGTCGGGTATGGCCAACGCCCTGCCGAATCAGTCGGTGGCGCTATTCGACGCCGCGGCGCGGGGTGATCTCGCAGTGGCCCGGCAACTTTACCGCGCCCTTACGCCCCTATATCACCTCGACACGGTCCCCAAGCTGGTGCAGCACATCAAGCTGGCCGAGCACATCCTCACAGGCAGTCCGGAAACCGTCAAGCCGCCTCGGCTGAGCCTTGTGGGAGAGGAACGCGAGCGAAGCGCCGGGATACTCTACAAATGCCTGGAAGACCTGAAGTCCCTTGGTTTTTGAGGCCCTTGCTGCCCACTGCTCATGCGTCGCCGGCGATTGGTTCAGGCGGCTTGCCACTGTTCGCGAAGCCGGGCGTGTATCTCTCGTTCGTTCGCTGCCTGGGCCGCCGCCCAGCGAACGAAGGAATCGACCGTCTGGCGCCTCGCCGCCGCTTCGGAGGACACTAGGTAATAGCCCGACCCGAGTGGGATCTCGACGTCGATCGGGCTGATCAGACGCCCTGCGGCAAGGTCGTCGCGCGCGAGGGCAGGCGTGCTCACTGTCGCGCCGAGTCCCTCGATCGCCGCGCCGATCGCGAGAAGCGCATGCGAGAAATGGATTCCCGGTGCAGCGCGAGACTTCCTGGCTATCCCCTGGGCGCCAAGCCAGATATCCCAGTAGGAGTCCTGTTCGTACATGTCTCCCCGATCGTCGTGAAGGAACGTCTTTCGGCACAAGTCGCCGAGGTCGATCGTCTTGTCCTCGGCCGGGAACAGCTTCGGCGAGCAGAGCGCGGTCAGCGTGATGTCGAACAGGGGCGTGGTTGCAAATCCGGGATGGCTCGAACGCCCGAACCCGATCACGATGTCGAACTCGTCGCACCAGTTTTGCAGGGCGTCGGAATCGACAACCCCAGCACCTCGAAGGACACGGTAGCCGAAATTGCGCATGCGAGTGGACACCCGGACGTCGACGTCCGGGTGCTCCAGGGCGAAGCGGTGAAGCTTCGGCATGAGCCAGCGCATCGCGAATGACGGCGGAGCGAGCACGGTCAGCACATCGCCGGAGCCCGCGGCATCGACGAGGTTCACTGCTTCGCGCAGCCTGGCGAATCCATCCTGCAGACAAGGCAGCGCCAAGCGTCCGGCGCTCGTGAGTTCGAGGCCGGAAGGGTGCCTATGGAACAGGCGCGTTCCAAGAGCGTCCTCGAGGTTCTGGATCTGGTGGCTGACGGCGGTGGGTGTCACGCTCAACTCGAGCGCGGCGCGCTCGAAGCTGCGCAGGCGCGCGGCCACCTCGAATGAGCGCAGGGCGTTGAGAAGAAGCGGGCGAACTATGGTGAATTTTCCTCA
>JAKAXS010000533.1 GCA_021816505.1 Pseudomonadota bacterium | reverse complement strand
GCTTCATCAAGCCGGCCTTCCTCTCGGTCATCGGTCCGTACGGCAGCGGCAAAAGCGTGCTGCTGAGGCAGGTCGCTGTGAATCTTTGGAAGAAGCATCGTTGGCGCACCTTGATCACGGCCTTCGAGGAAAAGGTCAAACCGCGCTTCCAGCGCGACCTGCGCCGGCACTTCATTGGGAAGCCGATAGAGTTCTGGAGCGAGGAGGACGTCGTCCGCGCCGACGCGGAGATCCGCCAAGCTTTCCGCTTCCTGCGCCGGCCGCGACGAGACGTTCTGAACATGGACCGGCTGCTGTCGCGCATCGAATACGCGGTGAAGGTCTACGGTGTCGATGTTGTGATCATCGATCCGGTGAACGAGATCGATCACGAGGTGCCGAAACACCTGACCAAGACAGAATATCTCGCCAAGTTCATCATGGCGCTCAAAGCTCTGGCCGACGATTACAATCTGCTCGTGATCGTCGCTGCGCATCCGCCCAAAGACGGCGTCGAAAAACGGCTCACTAAAGGTCGCTTGCTGACCACCAACGACGCCGCTGACAGCAGCCACTTCGGCAACAAGTCGGACATTGGCTGGGCCGTCTGGCGTCCTGCCTTGGATAGCCCGACGCTCTTGCACATCGACAAGCTCAAGGATCACGAAACGATGGGTTCCCCCACGCTCGTGGAGTTGGAGCTGCAGCCGAGGTTCAACAGCTTCACGGTGAAACGCGTCGGCTACGAAATTCTCGGAGACCATGCATGACACTTCCCAACCTCACCGGCCTGACGCCGGCCGACATCGCCGAGTTCGACCAGATGCTCGACGAGCTCCCGCACAAATTCGCCAAGCCGCTTTCTGCGTGGCTGGACCGAATGATTGTCGCACAGATCGAGCGCAATGGAGTCTTCGAAGTTGAACTCGCCGAACTGCAAAAACAGGCGGACGAGGCCGCTGCAGCGGAGAACACTCCCGACGCTGCATTCGAGCGAGCCTTGGACCACTACGACCAACTCGTGTCGCCGGCGTCATCGGCAGAAACAAAACACTGAAGGTGATCAGCATGGCTTCGCACTACTACCCACTTCCCGGTTACAACGTCGGTCCCGGGATCGACTTTTCGCCGGTCGAGCGCGCGATCGATAACTACGCGCAGACACGGCATCGCAACGCCTTGATGGCGCGCGACGAGCAACGCCTGGCGATGGACGAGCAGCGCTGGCAACGAACCGACTCCCGTGCTCAACAGCAGTTTGAGTTGCAGAAGCGCCGCGCGGAGTTCGACGAGCAGTCGATGCCGCTCGAGCAGGAGCACAAGCGCGCGCAGATCGGCTTAGCCCAAGCTCAAGCGAAAGCGGCGGGCCAGCGCAACGTTTTGGATGAGGCTGTCGCGAGCATGCTCAGTGAAGCTCCGCCTCCGCATTCCACGCCAGGTTCATCGAACGTTCAAGGCGGCGGCTTCCAACCGCAAAGTTTCTCTCCGGAGAGCCGGCTTGATCAGCAGAACGCCCTAATGCGAGTGCCTTCGCAGACGACGCCCTCCCCTCAGCCGGTTCGAAACTTCCTCACTGCGCCTTACGATGGCTCTGGAGACGCGAGACTACAGCTGGCAGCTGATACCGCACCATCGCCGCAAGACGGGCAGCCAACCGGCCCTGCAGCGGTTTACGGGATGCCGGGAGAGGCGCTTGTGGAGACGCCACTAGGCCGCATGCCGCGCGATCGCGCTCGGCGTCTTGGGATGGGGCTAGCCATCAGTGGCAAGGGCGACGCCGGAAAAATGCTGCTCGACGCTGCAGCCGGCGGCGCTAACCTGCAGAAGCCCACTCTCAACCAACTCGAAGAGCGCACGGTCAATTCCGCGATGCAGCTCGGCCGCCTTGCCGACATCCGCAAGCAGTTCGACCCAAAGTTCCTCGAGATTCCGAACCGATTGAAACTCGCTGGCGCGTCTTGGTCGGCGAAGTTCGGGAGCAAACTCAGCCCACAGCTGCAGGGCGAATTGCGCAACTACGCCAAGTTCCGCTCGTCCACCGTCAACAACGCGAACCAGATTTTGAAAGAATTGAGCGGAGCCGCGGTGACGCCGCAGGAGTACGAGCGCATCCAGAACGACATCCCGATCGCGGGCACTGGAATCTTCGACGGGGACGATCCGGTAAGTTTCGTCGCGAAGCACGATCGGTCGGAGCAGAGCCTGCGTTCGGCGATCGCGCGGCACAATTTCATGCGTGCGCAGGGGCTGAACTTCACGAAAGACAACATCGACATGTTCATGAGCCTCGATGACGTCCCGGCTCGCTATGAACAGCGGGCCACCGAGATCGAGTCGAGAATCCGCCAGACCAATCCGTCAATCACGCCGCAGGCCCTCGAAGAACAGACAGCAGTGCAGCTGAAGCGCGAGTGGGGAATCTGATCATGGGCAAGTATTGGAACCGCGCTACCGGTGCAGCTTCGCCAGAGGATGCACCAGATCAGTCGATGATCGCCTCGCCATCTTCGCCTCCGTCGGCTTCAGCGGATGGTGGCGGCCGGTATTGGCGCCGCGCCACCGGAGCGCCAGGTCCTACCGCAGCGCAGCCTTCACAGCAGCAGCCGAGCGCGCCGGCTGTGGACGGCAGCACATCGCCTGCGGCAATCGTCGCGGGAACGAAAATGGCGGCTGCCCATGTCGCCGGCGGCGTGAAAGACATGATCGTAGGAAAGCAGGACACGGCTTACTCGGGGTTGCCCACTGTCTACGACCAATTCACCGATAGCTGGTGGAAAGACGGCACCTTCGGAACATCGAAGCACGGGGATGCCGATCTCAGGAGCCCTACAGCTACTGCAGCCATGGCAGGCGCGGGCGACGCGCAGATGGGCGACATCGTTCAGAAGCAGCTCGG
>JAKAXS010000043.1 GCA_021816505.1 Pseudomonadota bacterium | reverse complement strand
ATGCGGATGTACGTGACCGGGATGCGGCGATCCGCAAGTCCGGCGCTGCCGTCTCGTTGGGCATTTCGCTGCTGAATCTTCGCGCGACTTGCCTGCTGGGCCCGCCTTGGCAGGTCCGGCTCGCCGATGATAGACCTGGAGGCAGTCAGGATTACTCAGGACGCCGACCCATGCTGCCGCCGTTTCAGCCCTTCACCAAACGCCCGATCCGTCGCAAGGCCGTGAAGCGCGCTGCACCGGCCGGGCTGTTGCGAGACCTGATCGCGATCGAAGCCCATTCCATCAAGGGCGAGCGGCTGAACCTCAAGCCGGACCGCCTGCCCGCCAACGGGCGCCTGCGGATACTCGACCGCACCTGAGGTCACGCGCATCACGCGCTGCCTGCTCCGGCGCGCACCAATTTCGCTCCGCTACTAGCCTTCGTCGAGCGATGCTAGCGCTGGCGTCAGACCCTCTCTGTGCATCGTAAGATCCGAGCGATTCGACACGGTCCAAGCTGCAAATTTTCGGGCTGTGCATAGCGGTGACGAATCGGGTCAGTCGCGGAACGCCAGATATCTTCGACTCTGCTCGGCAGGTAGCTTCCGGCGCATGGCACAGACTGCATTGACCACCACCGATCGACTGCGCGCGGCCCCAGGCGGGAACGACGCCCTGCCCTTCCGGCAGGCGCCGCATAACATCGAGGCCGAGCAGGCACTCCTTGGGGCGATCCTCGTCAACAACGAAGCGCACGATCGTGTTTCGTCGTTCCTCGAGGTCCAGCATTTCTTCGATCCGTTGCACGGCGAGATCTTCGACGTGCTCTCGAAGCTGATCCATGCCGGCAAGCAGGCGACGCCCGTCACGTTGAAGACGTTCTTCGACAACGCGGAGCCGATCGACACCGATCTGACCGTGCCGCAGTATCTCGGCCGCCTCGCGGCGAGCGCGACGACGATCATCAACGCGACCGAGTACGGGCGCACCGTCTACGACCTCGCGGTCCGGCGCAACCTGATCACGATCGGCGAGGATCTGGTCAACGGCGCCTACGACAGCCCGGTCGATTTCCCGCCGCAAGAGCAAATCCAGGAGGCGGAAAGCCGACTCTACGATCTGGCCGAGCAGGGCAAGTACGGCCAAGGCTTCATGGACTTCGGCAATGCGCTGACGCATGCCATCGACATGGCGTCGAGCGCGTTCCAGCGCGCCGGCGGACTGTCGGGCCTGTCGTCGGGCCTTGTCGATCTCGACAACAAGATGGGCGGGCTGCAGCAGTCCGACCTCATCATCCTTGCCGGCCGTCCGTCGATGGGCAAGACGGCGCTGGCGACCAACATCGCCTACAACGTGGCGAAGAACTTCAAAAGCGAACTGCAGTCCGACGGCACGGACAAGGTGACTGACGGTGCCATCGTCGGCTTCTTCTCGCTGGAAATGTCGGCCGAGCAGCTGGCGACACGTATTCTGTCCGAACAGGCGGAAATCTCGTCCGAGAAGATCCGCCGCGGCATGATCAACGAGGACGAGTTCCGCAAGCTCGTCGCCGTGTCTCAGGAAATGAGCCGCATTCCGCTCTACATCGACCAGACCGGCGGCATCACGGTTGCCCAGCTCGCGGCGCGGGCGCGCAAATTGAAGCGTCAGAAGGGCCTTGGACTGCTGATCGTCGACTATCTGCAGCTCTTGTCGGGGACGGGGCGTTCCGGCGAGAACCGGGTGCAGGAAATCACGCAAATCACAACCGGTCTCAAGGCGTTGGCCAAGGAATTGGCCGTTCCGATCATTGCCTTGTCGCAGCTATCGCGCCAGGTGGAGCAGCGCGAAGACAAGCGGCCGCAGCTGTCGGACCTCAGAGAATCCGGCTCGATCGAGCAGGACGCCGACGTCGTGATGTTCGTTTTCCGCGAAGAGTATTATGTGGAGCGCAAGAAGCCGTCGGATACGAATATCGAAGAGATGTTGAAATGGCAGCAGGAGATGATGGCCGTGCACGGCAAGGGCGAGGTGATCATCGGCAAGCAGCGCCATGGTCCCACCGGCACCGTGCAGTTGGCATTCGAGGCGCAGTTCACGCGCTTCGGCAATCTCGCGCGCGAGTTCCAGCTGCCCGAGCGCATGGGCGATTGATCGCTGTGATATTCGCTCCGTGCCCGGCGGCGCACCGGAAGGCAGCGGGCGCATGAGCGCGTTGGTGCCGGAGACTGCTACAGGAATTGTCACCGTCGATCTTTCCGCCGTCGCGGAGAACTGGCGCGCTCTGGCCGCGCGGGTCAGGCCCGCCGAGTGTGGCGCGGTCGTCAAGGCGGATGCGTATGGGCTTGGTGCCGACCGCGTCATCCCGGCATTGGCGAAAGCGGGCTGCCGCAGTTTCTTCGTGGCGACCCCAGACGAGGCGCGCCAGGCGCGACGGCTTGCGCCGCAGGCGGTCATCTACGTGCTCGACGGATTGATGCCCGGGTCCGGAGACGATTTGATCGAGACGGCGGCAATGCCGGTTCTGTCCAACGCCGACGCCGTTCGCGAATGGGCGGCGCTGGCGCAAGCGCGCGGGCTCCGCTTGCCGGCGGCACTGCAGCTCGACAGCGGCTTGAACCGGCTCGGCCTCGGCGAGGCGGATAGTCTCACCCTCGTGACCGGCGGTGTGCTTGCGCGGCTGGCACTGAAACTGGTCATGAGCCACCTGGCCTGTGCGGACGATCCGGACGACGCGAAGAACGGACAGCAGCTCGCCGCGTTCCGTCGTCTCTCGTCGCATCTTCCGCGAGCCCCGCTCAGTCTCGCTGCGTCGGACGGCTTGATGCTGGGAGCGGACTTTCACTTCGACCTGGTCCGGCCCGGATACGCCCTTTACGGCGGCCAGGCGTTCAAGGGTGGCGCGACGCCCGTGAAGCCGGTGGTGCGCGTGGAGGCGCGCGTGCTGCAGGTTCGCGACGTGCCGGCTGGCGAAACGATCGGCTATTCGGCGACCTACGTGGCGACGAGCGCGCGACGGATCGCGACCGTTGCGGCCGGCTACGCCGACGGGTTGTTCCGCCGGTTGAGCGCGGGAGATGGCGAAACCGGCGGCATGGTCAGCATCGCCGGGCATCTGGCTCCGATCGCCGGCCGTGTTTCGATGGATCTCATCACGGTCGACGTGACCGACGTTCCCGGCGTGGTTGCGCGCGGTGATCTCGTGACGTTGATCGGGCCGGACCTGCCACTCGAAGCGGTCGGCGCGGCGGCGGGCACCATCGGCTACGAGGTTCTGACGAACCTCGGCCGGCGCTACCATCGCTGCTACGTGGATGGAGACGCCTGATGGCGCGCGCATCGAAGTCGGGGAACTTCGTCTGCCAGAATTGCGGCGCCGTCTCGACGCGCTGGGCGGGCAAGTGCGTTTCGTGCGGTGAGTGGAACACCATCACCGAGGAGACCGACGCAGGCCCCGCGCCCGGTTCCGGCATCACGCGGACCACGAAGGGACGCGCGGTCACGCTCGAAACGTTGCAGGGTGGTGCTGCCGAGGCGCCGCGCTTCTCGTCGGGCATCGCCGAGCTCGATCGCGTGACGGGCGGCGGCATCGTGCCGGGATCGGCCCTGCTGGTGGGTGGCGAACCTGGCATCGGTAAATCCACGCTGCTGTTGCAGTTGACCGCACTGATGGCCCGCGCCGGCCGGCGCACGATCTACTTTTCGGGCGAGGAAGCCTCGGCGCAGGTGCGGCTGCGCGCCGAGCGGCTGGGCCTTGCCGACGCACCGGTTGCGCTGGCGGCGGAAACTAATCTCGCCAACATCCTGGAGACGCTGTCGTCGGGCAAGCGGGCCGACCTGATCGTCGTCGACTCCATTCAGACACTTTGGTCGGACGCGCTGGACGCGGCGCCCGGCACCGTCAGCCAGGTGCGGGCCGCAACCCAGTCGCTCATCCGCTATGCCAAGACCGAGGGCGTGGCGCTGCTGCTCGTCGGCCACGTGACGAAGGAAGGACAGATCGCCGGACCGAAGGTGATCGAGCACATGGTCGACAGCGTGCTGTCGTTCGAGGGCGACCGCGGACACACGTTCCGTATCCTGCGGGCGACCAAGAACCGTTTCGGCGCGACGGACGAGATCGGCGTGTTCGAGATGGGCGCGCAAGGGCTCAGCGAGGTCGCCAATCCGTCCGAGCTGTTCCTCGGCGACCGGCATTCGACGGCTCCGGGAAGTGCGGTGTTCGCCGGCATCGAGGGCACCCGCCCCCTGCTGGTCGAGATCCAGGCGCTCGTGGCACCGTCCAACCTGGGGCAGCCGCGGCGCGCGGTGGTGGGCTGGGACAACAACAGGTTGTCGATGCTGATAGCGGTGCTGGCGGCGCGGTGCGGCATCTCGCTGGCCCAGCACGACGTCTATCTGAACGTGGCCGGCGGGTTCAAGATCGTGGAACCGGCGGCGGACCTGGCGGCGGCGGCGGCCCTGCTCTCCTCGTTCTGCAACGTGCCCCTGCCCCACGACCGCGCCTATTTCGGCGAAATCTCGCTGTCCGGCGCGGTCCGGCCCAGCGCCCATACCGGCCTTCGCCTGAAAGAAGCCCAAAAGCTCGGGTTTTCCCATGCGGTTCTACCGGCAACGGGCGACGCGGGAGGCGGCAAAGGCCGCCTGGAGCTCACCCGCCTCAGCCATCTGAAGGAACTTGCGGACGGCATTCGCCCGTGCGACTGAGGGCTGGGGAACTTCTTAATGCTGCCCGTTGGCAGCCGATAACGGGGACTAAGCAGCCATGATCGGGCCCTTGAGCTATCTCGACATCGGCCTCATCGCCATCGCTTTCATTTCCGGCATTTTAGCCATGTACCGCGGCTTTGCCCGCGAGATGCTGTCCATCATTTCCTGGGCCATCGCAGGCGGCGCGGTTCTCTACTTCGTTCTGTTCCACCGCAAGTTCGCAGAAGACATGGCGGCCCAGACGGGCACTCAGGTGGCCATCGCCCAGATCGCCATCGGCGCGGTGATCTTCCTGATCGTCCTCATCATCGTGCACCTCATCACGGCGCGCCTTTCGGATGCCATCCTGGATAGCCGGGTGGGCATGATCGATCGCATTTTAGGCCTAGGTTTCGGGGTGTTACGTGGCTTCCTCCTGGTCGTCATCCCGTACATGTTCTACCAGCACTTCCTGCCCGACGAGTCGAAGCACTTCGACTGGGTTCGCAACGCGCAGTCGCTGCCTTACCTGAAGTCGACGGGCGAAAGCTTGCAGTCGATGCTGGTAAACTACATGCCCTCCTCGCTGACGGACCCGGAGATCCCGCCGGCGGCGCCGACCGGTGAGCAACAGGGTTAGCTGGAACGGGTTGCCGCAGCAGACTCCGCTGGATTTGTCATCCGGTTATCATATATGTGACACGCAGCTGACGGCGGCCGCGTACCGGTGTATGCGGAACAACGCCAAGGCTCTGTAATTGAACGGGCGAACGGGTGCTTGAGCGGGAGGCAACCATGACGCGCGGTTCCGATCACGATTTGATGGCCGGAGACTACGGATATTCGCGCTACGGCGATGATCGCCTGCGCGAAGAATGCGGTGTGTTCGGCGTCTTCGACCACCCGGACGCAGCGGCGTTGACCGCGCTCGGGTTGCATGCGCTCCAGCATCGCGGTCAAGAGGCCTGCGGGATCGTCGCCTTCGACGGCAAGCAGTTCAATTCCGAGCGGCGCCACGGCCTCGTCGGTGACAACTTCAACAACGCCAGCGTCATTCAGCGGCTGACCGGCCGCATGGCCGTCGGGCACAACCGCTATTCCACGACCGGCGGCACCGCGCTGCGCAACATCCAGCCCCTGTTCGCCGATCTCGATACCGGCGGTTTCGCGCTGGCGCACAACGGCAACCTCACCAACGCGCTGACGCTTCGCCGCGAACTCATTTCCTCCGGCGCCATCTGCCAGTCGACCTCCGACACGGAAGTCATTCTGCATTTGCTCGCCCGCTCCAAGAAGCGGCGCATCGTCGAACGCTTCGTTGAGGCGCTGCGTCAGATCGAAGGCGCTTACGCGCTCGTCTGCGTGACCAACGACATGATGATCGGCGCGCGCGATCCGGTCGGCATTCGCCCGCTGATGCTTGGGCGTCTCGGCAAATCCTACGTGCTGGCGTCGGAGACGTGCGCGCTCGACATGGTCGGAGCGGAGTTCGTTCGCGAGATCGAGAACGGCGAAGTGGTCGTGATCACCGACAACGGGCTTGAGAGCCACCGGCCGTTCCCGCAACGCCCGGCGCGGCCGTGCATCTTCGAGTACATCTATTTCGCGCGGCCCGACAGCGTGATCGGCGGCCGCTCCGTTTATGACATTCGCAAGCAGATGGGCGTTCAGCTCGCGCGCGAGGCAGCCGTCGAGATCGACGTCGTGGTGCCGGTGCCCGACAGCGGCGTTCCCGCGGCGATCGGCTACTCGCAGGAATCCGGCAAGCCGTTCGAGCTCGGCATCATCCGCAATCACTACGTGGGCCGCACGTTCATCGAGCCCGAGCAGCGCATCCGGCAGCTGGGCGTGAAGCTCAAGCATTCGGCCAATGCCGGCGTCATCCGCGGCAAGCGCATCGTGCTGATCGACGACAGCATCGTGCGCGGCACCACCTCCAAGAAGATCGTGCAGATGATGTACGAGGCTGGCGCCAAGGAGGTGCACATGCGCATCGCCTCGCCGCCGATCACCCATTCGGACTACTACGGCATCGATACGCCGAGCCGCCACGACCTTCTGGCCGCGAACATGGACCTGGAAGGCATGCGCAAGTTCATGGGTGCCGACAGCCTGGCGTTCATGTCGGTCGACGGCATCTATCGCGCCGTCGGCTACGAGGCGCGCGACCCGCACAGCCCGCAGTTCACCGATCACTGCTTCACGGGCGAGTATCCCACCTCTTTGACCGATCACAACGGCGGGGCGCCCTCCAAACAGCTGTCACTGCTGGCGGAAGTCGGCTGAACCGCGCGCGGCGGGCAGCGTTCTCTCGGGATTTGGAAACCACAGCCAGCGGGCGGACTTGCCCTCCGCGCATTACGGCGTTAGCTGATGCTTAAAGTCAGGGCATTGAGCCAACGCGTGGGACCTTTCCTTCATGAGTAAAGCCAAAAGGCTCCAGGGCCGCCTTGCCTTTGTCAGCGGCGCCTCGCGTGGGCTTGGACGGGCCGTGGCCCTCGGACTTGCACGCGAGGGAGCGCACGTCATCGTCACGTCGCGCTCCAGCGCCGCACTGGAAAGCCTGGACGACGAGATCCGCGCGGCCGGTGGGTCGGCGACGCTGTTGCCGCTCGATTTGCGCAAAACCGACAAGCTCGATCAACTGGGTCCCACGATCTTCCAGCGCTGGCAGAAGTTGGACATTCTCGTCGGAAACGGCGGCATCCTCGGTCCGCTATCGCCGCTGCCGCACGTGACCGCCGACGCCTGGACGAGCGTGATCGAAACGAACCTGTCGGCCAACTGGCGCCTGATCCGCACGTTCGATCCTTTGCTGCAACGGTCCGATGCCGGACGCGTCGTGTTCGTCAGCTCCAGCGCGGCGACGGCGAAGTATGCCTACTGGGGTCCATACGCGGTTTCGAAGGCCGGCCTCGAAGCGCTCGCCAAAACGTACGCGCGCGAGAACGAGAACACGGCGGTCCGGTCCAACGTCGTCGATCCCGGCCCGATGGCGACGGCGATGCGCGCCAAGGCGTTCCCCGGCGAGGATCCGGCGACCATCCCCCAGCCTGCCGACGTCGCCGCAATGGTGATCGAGCTGTGTCTGCCCACGGAGACGCGCAACGGCGAGGTCGTGCGCTATCGCGAGTGGAAGAAGCCCGACGAGGCCGATCGCGCCGTCGAAGCCGAGCAAATCTAGAAGTCGATCGTCATGCCGTCGTAGGCCGGCTCGATGTGCGGCGGCAGATCGCGGCGCAGCGTGGCGTAATCCAGCTCCGCCGTCATGTGCGTGAGGATCGCCCGCTTCGGCTGCAACCTGTCGATCCATTCCAAAGCGCGCTTCAGGTGAAAGTGGCTCGGGTGCGGGGTAGGACGCAGCGCGTCCACGATCCAGACGTCGAGGCCTTCGAGCAGCGGGATCGACGCCGCGGGAAGATCGCTGACGTCGGGTGAATAGGCGAGCTTGCCGAAGCGGAAGCCGAGCGAGGGGATGTCGCCGTGCTGCTGCAGGATCGGCAGCGCGCGAAGCGGACCGCCGGGCCCGGATATCTCGACCTCCTGACCGGCGAACAGGTCGTGCGCCTTCAGGATCGGCGAATAGCTCGAACCCGGCGGCGTTTCGAAACAATAGCCGAAGCGCGCCACGAGGCTGTCGCGCGTCGGCGCGTCGAAATAGACGTCGAGCCGCCGCTTCATCGCGTAGGCCACCATGCGCAGATCGTCGATGCCGTGGGTATGGTCGGCGTGATCGTGGGTGTAGAGAACAGCATCGAGACCCTCGATGCGTGCGCTCAGCAGCTGATCGCGCAGGTCCGGCGACGTGTCGACGAGGACGCCTGTGCGGCCGTCACGCCCGATGCGTTCCACCAGAACGGAGCAGCGGCGGCGGCGGTTCTTCGGCTCGCTCGGATCGCAGGCGCCCCACGTGGGTCCCAGCCGCGGCACGCCGCCGGACGATCCGCAGCCAAGAATGGTGAGGCGATGCGTGCTCATGCCGGGATGGTTCGCGCTGCGGTGCGCGGCACCTTGGTGAAGAGACGGAAGAAGTTGTCGGTGGTCGCCGTAGCGAAATCGTCGATCGTTATTCCGCGTGCCTTGGCAAGAGCGGCAGCCGTGTAAGCGACGTAGGCCGGCTCGTTGGTTTTGCCGCGATACGGTTCAGGTGCGAGATATGGCGCGTCGGTTTCCACCAGGATGCGATCGAGCGGGACCTCGCTGGCGATGGCACGCAGATCTTCCGATTTCTTGAAGCTCACGACGCCGGAAAACGACACGTACAAGCCAAGGTCGACGGCGCGCATCGCCAGATCGCGCCCGCCCGTGAAGCAATGCAGGATTGCTGGGAAGGCGCCCTTGGAATGCTCCTCCTCCAGGATGGCGATGGTGTCGGCATCGGCTTCGCGCGTGTGGATCTCCAGCGGCAGGCCCGTCTCGCGTGCAGCCGCGATGTGATTGCGGAATCCCTCCGCTTGAGCGGCCGGTGTCGAGTGCTGATAGTGATAGTCGAGGCCCGCCTCGCCGATCGACACCACCTTGCGGTGTTGCGACAGGCGAATGATCTCCTCGACCGGGATGTCGAGTTCCTCGTGCGCGTTGTGGGGATGCGTGCCGACGGAGCAGAACACGTTATCGAAGCGCTCGGCGACGGCCTTCACCTGATCGAAGCGGCGGATGCGCGTCGAGATCGTCACCATTGCGCCGACGCCGGCCGAGGCGGCCCGCGCGACCAACCCATCGAGGTGGTCGGCGAACTGCGGAAAGTCGAGGTGGCAGTGATGGTCGACAAGCATGCGCGGGCCAGATTTCGAGGTCATCTGCACGCCATAACGCAGCCAGGGCGGCGGCACCAGACCTACGGGTGTCGCGGTCCAGGCGCACGGCCAAGGGCTAGTTCAACGCCCTTCCCATGCGATCCCGGTCCGGCGGGATGTCCTTGACGCGCCGAAACGCGTCCGCCGTGCGGCGAAAGACAAGGTGGGCACGCGAGAGTTCGAAGGCAACATCGGAGGGTTGCCCAATCGCTGGGGCCGCTGCGACCTTAAGGGTAAACATCAAGGTTTTGGTGGCACTGGATATCGACGCGTAGCCGAGACAGCGCCTGATTGCTTCAATTCGAAACGCGTAGGCCACCCCAAGCAGAACCAGCGTGAGCGCGCCGAACGCCCAAGCCGCGTAAACCAATCCCATAATCATGCAAAAGTCCCCGTTTACGGATCATCCGTAGACGGGTTTTCAAGTTGCGTGCCGCGGGTGTCGCTAATGCAGGCGCTGTTGATCGTTAAGCTCCGATTGGAACAAACGAGGGGGTTGGTCGGTTCGCATCGTGGTTAGATTCCGGGAGACACATCCATGACGCTTTCGACAATCCTCATCATCATCCTCATTCTGGCGCTGCTCGGCGCGCTGCCGAATTGGCCGCACAGCCGCAGCTGGGGCTACGGTCCTTCAGGACTCGTCGGCACGATTCTGATCATCCTTCTGATCCTGGCCCTGCTCGGCCGCGTATGACGATTGTGCCGGCCGGGTCACCGGCCGGCACCCATTCCTTCCAATCGCGAAAGCGCACAGCAGCCTCATTCTTGCCTTCAGACGCGGCCTAAAGTTCAGGCACGCGACTTCTCATGCAATCGGGGGAGAGGGCGCAACACCTAGCTCCGTGCAGTTTGCTGCCTGATCTCCGCGTGGATTGGGCGAGGGACTGTTGTTGTCTTGCGTAAGGGGGAAGTTGCGATGTTGATGCGCTCTGCCGCTCACTTCACGAACGACGTTGCCGGTTCACGCGAAATCGAACCGTCCGATCGACTGACCATTCGCGAACGGATCGTCGAAACCGGCGACTGGACGATCTCAATTCCGGCCATCGCCACCGTTTCCGTGAGCACGCAAAAGCAAGCGATCTACCGCGGCGCGCTGCTGTTGGCCGCCAGCGTGTCAGCTTTGGCGGGATTGGCAAACTATGCGCTGGGCGTCGTGGCACCGACGCTGCCGGTTCTCGTGGCCGCGCTGGCGATCACCGCGATCTGCGCCCTTTTCAGCGTACGCAGCAAGAGCCGCTATGTGCTCGCCTTCACATCGAGCGACGGCAGCCGCTGCACGGTCTCGTCCGGCAACCAAGCCAAGTTGAACGAGATCCGCGCGTTCCTGGCCGAGAAGATCAATCGCCAGGATTGCCGGGCGTGCCGCATATTCCATCTCGACGCCGACGAACGCGCGGACGCGGGCGGCACGCTTGGCGTGAACGAGGCGCTGCGGGCGATTTCCGAGCGCGCAGATCCATCAGCTGTCGCGGGTTCCGTCGGACCTGACGAGTATCCAATCCCTCTCGTCGCCGAGAGCGCGGCACCGCATCCTGGTCCCGGAGGGTCGTCGAGCGGCGTCGACTACGCGAGCGTTCTGCCGCAGGTGACCGACCTGCACCGCTTCTACGAACGCCATCCCCAGGCCGTACATATCCGCGAGCGTCTTTCGGAAATGGAGCTGCTGATGCGGGCGGGAACGCCGTCGGTGACGCAGCAGGCCCGCATGCGCGAACTGGCGCTGGATTTGACGAACATCATGTCCGCCTACCCTCACATGACGCAGCTGTTCGCGCAGGTGACGCGGCTTGCTAGTCGCTGAACAACGTGATTTTGGGTCTTGATTGTCCAGCCGCTTGGCGGAAACTCTGCGGATTGAGCCCGTGGAGAGCGATAGTGAACCCAGCGCCGGAGCTTACGCCTCAGCCGGACCACCAGCGGCGCAACCTGCGCCAGTCGGTCGTGCTGCTGGTCGGCATCGGGTCCATCCTCGTGCTGGCGACAGCGTTGGTCTGGGGCGCGTTCGGAGCACTGCTGACGGCCGCGGTGCTCGCCGGTGTGTTCGTGCTCGCGCCGCGTGTCCCGCCTCATGCGGTGATGCGTCTCTACCGGGCGACGCGCGTGCCGCAGGACGATGGCCAGCTGGCGAGCCTCGTCGACGTGCTGGCTTCCCGGGCCGGTTTGAAGAACCGCCCCGCCCTATCAGTCAATATCAGCAGGTCGCTGTCCTGAGGAGCGGTTGCCACGCCGTATCACGCCTC
>JAKAXS010000042.1 GCA_021816505.1 Pseudomonadota bacterium | reverse complement strand
TCTCGCGCCCGAAACCATTCAGGCCGCCATCGATGCGTTCTACCCCTGGCTGGAGCGCAACATCGCCGAAGGGCGGATGCGCGGCGGTTCGCGGCTGAAGCGGGAAGGGGCGACGGTTTCGCGCAATCGGATCGTTCTCGACGGCCCCTACGGCGAGACCAAGGAACTGATCGGCGGCTATTGGATCATCGTGGCCAGCAGCCTGGAAGAGGCAGCGCGACTAGCGGCGCAAAATCCCTGCATGCTTTTCGGCCTGTTCTACGAAATTCGTCCGCTTGATAGCGAGGCGGCCAGCGCATTCGTGCGCATGACGGAGACACCGGACGCTTAAGCACGTGATCGGGCGGTGGAAGGCGTGTATGAGCGATCGACCCAAAGGCGTTTGCTTGACAGGAGGCGGGAATGGCAGGGCTGACATATAAGCGGCTCTTGGTGAAGCTGTCGGGCGAAGCCTTGATGGGCGACGGCGCTTATGGTCTCGACATGAAGGTCGTCGACCGCTTGGCGCGCGATGTCGCCGCCGCCTCAGCGGCCGGTTGCCAAATCTCCGTCGTCGTCGGCGGAGGCAATATATTCCGGGGGCTGGCGGGTGCCGCCAAGGGCATGGATCGCGCCACCGGCGACTACATGGGCATGCTGGCGACGGTGATGAACGCCCTCGCGTTCCAGAACGCGCTGGGGCACGCCAACTGCGAGGCGCGCGTGCTTTCCGCCATTCCGATGCCGACGGTTTGCGAGGCCTACGTGCGGCCCAAGGCCCTTCACCACCTGGATAAGGGCCGGGTCGTGATTTTTGCTGCCGGCACCGGCAATCCGTTCTTTACGACCGACACGGCGGCGACGTTGCGCGCCATCGAAATGGGGTGCGATGCGGTCGCCAAGGCGACTCAGGTCGACGGGGTGTATTCGGCGGACCCGAAGAAGGATCCGTCGGCGCAGCGTTACGACCGTCTTAGCTATTCCGACGTTCTGGCCAAGGACCTGAAGGTGATGGACGGAGCTGCGATCGCCCTTGCCCGGGACAATCGACTTCCGGTAATTGTGTTCTCTATCAAAGAGGAAGGCAATCTCCTGAAGCTTCTACGTGGCGAAGCGCGGGCAACAGTTATCGAAGAGCGGCGGACGGGCGCCTGATGCCTTCAGCGCTCCGGACGTCCAACAGACGACAATAAGACGGGAGAGACCCATGGCCGTACCGACATTTGACGTGAACGATCTGGAAAGCCGCATGCGGACCTCATTTGAGGGTCTGAAGCGCGAGTTTTCCGGACTGCGCACGGGCCGTGCGTCGACGCATCTGCTCGATCCGGTGCAGGTAACCGTTTACGGCTCGAAGATGCCCCTCAATCAGGTGGCCACCGTCAGCACGCCTGAGCCGCGCACCCTGTCCGTGCAGGTCTGGGACAAGTCGAACATCAATGCCGTGGAGAAGGCGATCCGCGAGGCGAACCTCGGCATCAACCCGATCATCGACGGGTCCTTGATCCGCTTGCCCATCCCCACGCTGACGGCAGAACGGCGCCAGGAGTTCGTGAAGCTCGCGCACAAGTACGCCGAGCATACGCGGGTTGCGGTCCGCAACGTGCGGCGCGAAGGCATGGAAACCCTGAAGAAGCTCGAAAAGGACTCGCATATGAGCCAGGACGAGCATCACAAGAATTCCGCCAAGGTTCAGGAATTGACCGACAAGATCATTAAGGAGATCGACGCCGCGCTCGCGTCGAAGGAAGTCGAAATACAGAAAGTTTGAGCGGAACGCACTTGCAGGCCGTCCAGGGTTGGGGTCCTGTAGCGGCGGAACCAGCGAAAGCCTCTAACATTGCGCGAAGATCAGCACGCCGCCCCGGACGACCATGCCGTGCCGCTGCCACGGCATGTCGCCATCATTATGGACGGCAATGGACGCTGGGCGGCGGAGCGTGGTTTGCCGCGCACGATGGGGCATCGGTCGGGCGTCGACGCTGTTCGCCGTACGGTGCGTGCCGCGATCGATATCGGCATTCCCTATCTTACGATCTACAGCTTCTCGTCCGAGAACTGGTCGCGGCCTCCCGAGGAGATCGACGACCTGATGGGGCTGATGCGCCGGTTTATCAGCCGTGACCTGGCCGAGCTGCATCAGACCAACGTACGCATCCGCATCATCGGCGAACGCGATCGCGTCGACCCGAAGATGATGCAGATGATCGACGAGGCGGTGGAGCTGACGCAGCACAACACGGCGCTGACGTTGGTCATCGCTTTCAACTACGGCTCGCGCATCGAGATCGCGAAAGCGGCCCGCCAGCTGGCCGAGGATGCGGCGAGCGGAAAACTGGCGCCGTCCGACATTACGCCGGAGCGCTTTTCCGAGACGCTGGATACGCGGGGCATTCCCGATCCCGATCTGTTGATCCGGACGAGCGGCGAGCTACGCCTATCCAATTTCCTGCTTTGGCAGGCAGCCTATGCCGAACTCGTGTTCGTAGATGCCTTCTGGCCGGACTTCGGTCGTGAACTTCTAGAGGGTGCGATCAGCGAGTTCCGGCAACGATCGCGCCGATACGGCGGCCTTTCACAGCGGACCATCGCATGAGGCCCAATTTGCCGGAGGAAACGCCTCGCGCAGGCGCCGTCGCTCCGCCGCTGGCCAGCAAGTTCGCCGACTTCAGGGTGCGCCTTCTGTCGGGCGTCGTTCTCGGCGGCGTCGCGCTCGCCGCCATCTTCGCGCAAAGCATCATTCCGTTCGCGGTGATCGTAACGTTGGTTGCGATGCTGATGAGCTGGGAATGGGGACGCATCGTGCGTTCGCCGGCCCTCGATGTGCCGCACGTCATTCACCTGACCGCGACGGCGCTGGCCGGGGTTCTCGCCGCGCTGCAAGCATCGGCGCTGGGTCTGGCGGCGGTTGCGATAGGCACGATGCTGGTCTTCGCGCTCATGTTCGGTAACCGCGCTACCATGTCGGCGTTGGGCGTGCTTTACACGGGGCTGCCGACGATCGCCTTGATCTGGATTCGCGAAGATGCGCCCTATGGGCTGATTGCGGTGATCTTTCTGATCCTGGTCGTGGTCGCCACTGACACGTTCGCCTTCGTGGCTGGACGTTTGATCGGGGGGCCGAAACTCATTCCCGCACTATCGCCGAACAAGACCTGGTCCGGCTTGATCGGTGGCGTGACGGCCGCCGCCGTGGTGGCTGCTATATTCGGCTGGATCGTCGAGATCCCGATGCCGGCGCTTGCCATCGGCGCCGCGCTGCTTGGGTTGATCGCTCAGGCCGGTGACATCGCGGAATCGTCGCTGAAGCGCGCGTACGGCGTGAAGGACTCCAGCAATCTCATTCCCGGGCACGGCGGGTTCATGGACCGCATGGACGGGCTGGTCGCTGCGGCGACGGCTGCCGGCATCGCGGCACTGTTTGCCAATCCGGCCGAGCCGGCGCGGCAGATTTTGTTCTGGCTAGGGTGAGGACAACGCGCGTGACGACGAGCGCACAAGCGCGACCATCCGATCCGCACGGCGTCCAGGCCGATCCCCACGGCGTGCGGACCGCTCCGCAGCGTCTTTCCGTTCTGGGGGCTACGGGCTCGATCGGCGAGAGTACGCTCGATCTCGTACAGCGCAACACGGAACGCTTCGAGGTGGTAGCGCTTTCAGCCTGCCGTAACGCCGCGCGTCTTGCCGAACTCGCGCGGACCCATCGCGCCAAAATTGCGGTGATCGGCGATCCCGCGCAGTTCGCCGAATTGAAGGACCTGCTCTCCGGCAGCGGGACCCGGGCTGCCTGCGGCCCTGAGGCCCTGATCGAGGCGGCGTCCGAGCCGACCGATTGCACGATGGCCGCGATCGTCGGCGCCGCAGGCTTGGCTCCGACGTTTGCCGCAGCACGCCAGGGCGGACGCATCGCGCTCGCCAACAAGGAATGCCTCGTCTCGGCTGGCGAGGTTTTTCTGAAGGAGATCGCCGCATCGGGCGCGGAGTTGATCCCGGTCGACAGCGAACATTCCGCGGCGTTCCAGGCGCTTGCCGGATCGGATCCGAAGGCGCTGGAGCGCATCGTGCTGACCGCCTCCGGCGGGCCGTTTCGCACCTGGGATATCGAACGTCTGTCGCGCGCGGTGCCGGAAGAGGCGCTGCAGCACCCCAACTGGCGCATGGGGCGAAAGATTTCGATCGACAGCGCGACGATGATGAACAAGGGCCTCGAGGTTATCGAGGCGTTCCATCTGTTCCCCGTCACGCACGAGCAGATCGACATCGTCGTGCATCCGCAGTCGGTCGTGCACTGCCTGGTGTTCTACTCCGACGGCTCGGTCCTCGCGCAGTTGGGGCCGCCGGACATGCGGTCGCCGATTTCGTACGCCCTGTCGTGGCCGACGCGGATGCGGACGCCGGTCGAACGTCTCGATCTCGTGAAGCTCGGCTCGCTGACGTTCGAGGCACCGGATGAGGTCCGTTTCCCGGCCGTGCGGGTTGCCCGTGAGGCGCTCGCGCGCGGTGGCGCGGCACCCTGCATCCTGAACGCCGCCAACGAGGAGGCGGTGGCCGCCTATCTCGACAAAAGAATCGGTTTCCTTGATATTGCCACGAAAGTAGCTGCAACCATCGAGGCTGCGGAATCGCGTGGTATGATCGTCGACCTGGCATCGCTCGGCGATGTCCTGGCTGCGGACAGCGAATCACGCAAACTGGCGCAATCGCTTCTGTGAACCCATATTGGGCCGACCGACGGCAGTTCTCCGCTCGCGCCGCCACCAAAGGACCCTGACGCATGGACTTTCTGCAGTATCTGCTGCTGCCCTTCACGAAAATTCTCCCGTTCCTCGTCGTGCTGACGGTCGTCGTCTTCGTCCACGAGATGGGGCATTTCCTGGTGGCGCGCTGGTGCGGTGTCGCCGTGCGGACCTTCTCGATCGGATTCGGCAAGGAAATCTGGGGGTTCAACGACCGGCAGGGCACGCGCTGGCGGCTCGCCTGGATCCCGCTTGGCGGCTACGTCAAGTTCATGGATGACGAGAACGCGGCCAGCGTACCCACACGTGAGTCCATCGACGCGATGACGCCGGAGCAAAGGGCTGGCTCGTTCCACGCCAAGCCGGTTTGGAAACGCGCCGCCGTGGTCGCTGCCGGGCCGATAGCCAACTTCCTGCTCGCGATCCTCATTTTCGCGCTGTGGTTCAGCATTTTCGGCGTCCGTTCCACGGAAGCCCGCATTGCGGAAGTGATGCCGGATACACCGGCGGCGCGAGCCGGTTTCCAGGCCAACGATCTGATCGTCGGCATTGACGGTGCGTCCATCAAGTCCTTCGAGGACGTCCAGAAAATCGTTTCGACCCATGTCGGCCGCCCGCTGGCGTTCGCGATCGACCGGGCCGGCGCCAAGCTGGAGCTGGTGGCGACGCCCGAGCTGCGTGAGCAGACTGTTGGAACGCAGAAGATGTCGACGGTCGTGATCGGTATTCGCCGCTCCGATACGGCCGCGTCGATACCGGTCTATCAGCCGGGGCCGCTGGAATCGCTGGGGCTCGGCGTCGAGCAGACAAAGTTCATCATCACCAGTACGTTGGGTTACCTGGGCGACGTGATCGGCGGCCGCCAGAAGGCCGATCAACTCGGTGGCCCGGCCCGTATCGGCGACATCGCGGCGAAGGTCGCCGACAAATCGGTGATCGACCTCGTCTACCTGATCGGCTTCATCTCGGTCAGCGTGGGGCTGATCAACCTGTTTCCGATCCCGTTATTGGACGGCGGTCATTTGCTTTTCTACGCCATAGAGGCGGTCCGCCGGAAGCCGCTCAGCGAAGGGGCGCAGGAGATCGGCTTCCGTATCGGTTTCGCCGTGGTCGTCATGCTGATGATCTTCGCCACTTTCAACGACTTGCCGGTTATCCGCGGCTGGTTCACGGGCGGCTGAAAAAAGCTGGGCGGTGGCGTATTCTTGCCACTTCCAGGCCTCGTTCGGAATCGTTAAAACAATCAATGTGTGAGAGGTTTGTCGGGGGACTCCGCGGCGTCCAAAACCGCGGCGACAGACTTCACTTTGCTTAAGTAGGCGCCTTGGCTCATGCCGATAGCCTAGGCACCACGAAGAGGGGGGATCGGCCAAAAAATGAGGACAGATCCGCGGATGTCGCAGTTACGGATCATGTCGTTGGGGGGCTGGCGCGTACTCGCGCTCATCGCCACGTTCGTCCCCGCGGCCACGATTTTCGACGCCGTCGCCTTTGATCGGGCAGCGGTCGCACAAGGTGTCGTTCGCGACATCCAAGTCGAAGGCAACCGCCGCGTCGAACCGGAGACGGTTCGCTCGTATCTCCAATTCAACGTCGGCGACGCCTATGATGGCGACAAGGTCGACGGTTCGTTGAAAGCCCTCTACGGCACGGGCCTGTTCTCCGACGTGAACATCGACCGCGATGGCGGCACGGTGATCATCCGCGTTGTCGAGAACCCCGTCGTCAATCAGGTGGCTTTCGAAGGCAACTCGGAAGTCGAGTCCGAGACGCTGCGCAACGAAGTTCAGACCAAGCCGCGCTCGGTGTTCACGCGCGCTCGCGTTCAGGCCGACGTCCAGCGCGTGCTCGACGTCTACCGCCGCCAGGGCCGGTTCGCGGCTTCGGTCGAGCCCAAGATCATCGAGATCGAGCAGAACCGCGTAAACCTCGTGTTCGAAATCACCGAGGGCGGTACCACCAAGGTCAAGGGCATTACCTTCACGGGTAACTACGCCTTCTCCGACAGCCAGCTGCGGGACATCATCTCCACGACGCAATCGGGCTGGTTCGACTTCCTGAAGGGCACCAGCATCTACGATCCCGACCGTATGTCGCTCGATCGCGAGTTGCTGCGTCAGTACTATCTGAAGAACGGCTATGCCGACGCGACTGTCGTCGCTGCGAATGCCGAACTCGATACCGATGGCTCAGGATTCTTCGTCAACTTCGCGATCGAAGAAGGCCAGCGCTACAACTTCGGTACCATCACGGTTGAGAATTCGCTGCAGGGGCTCAACGCAACCGGGCTGAATGCCGAGATCCTGACCGAGCAGGGCGATATCTACAACGCTGCCGACGTCGACAAGACGGTTGAAAAGCTGACGCTGGCGGCTGCCGAGCAGGGCTACGCCTTCGCCCGTGTTCGTCCGCGCGCCAATCCCGATGTCGCCTCGCGCACGATTTCGGTGACCTATGCCGTCGACGAAGGTCCGCGCATCTACATCGAGCGCATCAACGTCTCCGGTAACGAGCGCACCAAGGACCACGTGATCCGTCGCGAGTTCCGTCTGGCGGAAGGCGATGCCTTCAATCCGATGCTGGTCGATCGCGCCAAGAAGCGCCTGAATGGTCTCGGCTTCTTCAAGTCGGTCGAAGTCAAGCGCCGTCCAGGATCGTCTGAAGACCGCGTCGTGCTCGATGTCGAGCTCGTCGAACAGTCTACGGGTGAGCTGTCGTTCGGCGCCGGCTACTCCACGTCGGAAGGCGTGATCGGCGACGTCTCGATCACCGAGCGCAACCTGCTGGGCAACGGCCAGTTCCTTCGCCTGAAGTTTGCCGGCTCGTTCGAGCGCATGCAGGTGGACTTGAGCTTCACCGAACCGCGCTTCCTCGATCGCAACCTGTCGGCAGGCTTCGACCTGTTCCACAAGGAAATCGACCAGTCGCGTGAATCAGGCTTCTCCAGCCGTCGTACCGGCGGTGGCGTTCGCCTTGGCTTCCCGTTGTCTGAAAACCTCTGGATGCAGACCGGTTACGGGCTCGACGTAAGCTCGATCGAGATCGACACTGATGGCCAGCGCATCAACGAACTCGTTCGCGAAGAAATCGATCGGTACGGCGATCAGACGATCACTTCGGCCGCCAACACCACTGTTACTTACGACAAGCGCAATCATCCGAAGAACCCGACGAGCGGCTATTATCTTCAGGTGGGCGGCGAGTTCGCAGGTCTTGGCGGTGACGTTCAGTACGGGCGGTTGTCGGCAGAGGCTCGTGGTTACTATCCAATCACCGAGAAGATCACGTTCGTTGGCCGCGCAATCGCAGGTCACATCGAGTCCTGGGGTGATGAAGATATTCGCTTGAACGATCTCTACTTCCGTGGTGGTGAAACAATTCGTGGCTTCGATCGCGGCGGCTTTGGCCCTCGTGATGACGTTTCGGGTGACTCTGTCGGCGGCCAAACCTATTGGGCCACGACCGCGGAAGTTCGCTTCCCCTTCCCGTTCGTCCCGGATGAATTGGGTCTGGGTGGCGCGGTCTTCGCAGATGCCGGTTCGCTGTTTGGCGCGAATAGCCTTGCGAAGGAACTGAATGGCGTCGATCGTACAGGTGACGGCGTGGCAGACTTCGTTCTCCAGGACGACGCCACGATCCGTTCGTCGGTCGGCGGCAGTATCCTCTGGAACTCGCCGGTTGGTCCGTTGCGCATGGACTTCGCGAAGGCGCTGACCAAAGAGAAGTACGACGAAGAGCAATTCTTCCGCTTCGGTGCTTCGACGAAATTCTGACCTGATGCCGGGGCCCAAAAGGCCCCGGCTCTCGTTTGCCTAGAGCGTAGCCCTGTGCTACGAGGCCGTCCTGTTGCGCTGCGGCCGACACGGCCGTCTTTCGATTCAACGACGACAATCAGATTGGTGGGGCGATGGAGCATCCGGGGTTCTTCGCGAAGGCTGGGCCATTCACACTGGCCGAGATCGCGCAGGCAGCCGGTGCCGAGATCGCTCCAGGCGCGGATGCGTCGGCACGCTTCACGAGCGTTACGACGCTTGCTGATGCCCGGCCCGACGAGATCTCCTTTCTCGACAACCGCAAATACATCGAGGCCCTGAAGGTGTCGTCGGCAGGCGCCGTGCTCGTGGCGCCGGCGTTTGCCGATCATGTGCCCACCGGGGCGATCGCGCTGCGTTCGCGGGCGCCTTACCACAGCTTCGCCAAGACGCTCGCGCTGTTCTATCCCGAGGGCATGCGAGTCAAGGCAGCGGCGCCTGGGGCCCCCGCCGTCGATCCCTCCGCGCAATTGGAGGAAGGCGTCGAGGTGGAGCCTGGTGCCGTGATCGGCCCGGAAGCGCGCATTGGACGCGGCACGCGGATCGCCGCCAATGCGGTCGTCGGCTATCGGGTTACGATCGGCCGCGACAGCTACATCGGCCCGCTGGCAACCGTCACCCACGCCCTGCTGGGTGACCGGGTCATCATCCATTCTGGCGTACGCATCGGGCAGGATGGTTTCGGCTTCGCCATGGGCCGTGAGGGGCACCTGAAAGTACCGCAGATCGGTCGCGTCATCATCCAGGACGACGTTGAAATCGGGGCGAATTCCGCGATCGACCGCGGCGCTCTTAAGGATACGATCATCGGCGAAGGCACCAAAATTGATAATTTGGTGCAGATCGGGCACAACGTCGTCATCGGGCGTCATTGCGTGATCGTCGCATTTGCTGGCGTCGCCGGTTCAAGCGAACTTGGCGACTTCGTCGTGATGGGCGGCCAGTCGGGTGTCGCAGGACACCTCAAGGTCGGCACGGGTGCGCAAATCGCCGGTTCGGCGCATCCCACCAAGGATGTGGCGGCCGGCGCGCGGGTCGGCGGTACGCCGGCACGTCCATTGAAACAGTGGGGTCGCGAAATCGCGGCGCTGGCGCGGCTGGCATCGCGCGGCGCGGCGGGGGGCGATCCTCCGGGCGACCCGGATTGAGTTAGGAGTTCACGTGGCTACGATGACGCGATCGAAATTCGGGAC
Organism: Pseudomonadota bacterium; assembly: GCA_021816505.1. Classification (GTDB taxonomy): domain Bacteria; phylum Pseudomonadota; class Alphaproteobacteria; order Rhizobiales; family Hyphomicrobiaceae; genus JAKAXS01. The sequence continues at coordinate 1,982 of JAKAXS010000042.1, read as the reverse complement.
GCCACGCGACAAGAGCAAAGCGGCAAACATGACGACCAAATCGAAGAGCAAGCTCGGTACGGCTGACATTGTGCGGATCCTGCAGCTGTTGCCGCACCGCTATCCATTCTTGATGATCGATCGCATCTACGACATGGACGGCGACGAGAGCTGCGTCGGCGTCAAGAACGTGACGATCAACGAGCCGTTCTTCCAGGGGCATTTCCCGCAGTTTCCGGTCATGCCGGGCGTGCTGATCATCGAAGGTCTGGCGCAGACAGCGGGCGCGCTCTGCGTCAGCTCGCTGGACGAAAGCTATCGCGCCGACCTCGTCTACTTCATGGGCATCGACAAGGCGAAGTTCCGCAAGCCCGTGCTGCCGGGCGATCAGCTGCACTTCCACGTTCGCAAGATCCGCTCGCGCGGCCGGGTCTGGCGCTTCTTCGGTGAAGCGCGCGTCGACGGTCAGGTGGTTGCCGAGGCCGAGATCAGCGCGATGCTGGCAAACTCCGCCGAAGCGCGCGCACTTGCGGCTGGCAAAGAATGACGGAACGCCAGATCCATCCAACGGCCATTATCGAAGACGGCGCCACGCTCGGCGACGGTGTGAAGATCGGGCCCTACGCGATGGTCGGGCGCGACGTGACCCTCGGAGACGGCGTCGAGATCGTGAGCCACGCGGTCGTCGCCGGCCGCACCACGATCGGTCCGCGCACGCGCATCTTCCCGTTTGCGTCGATCGGCCATCAGCCGCAAGACCTGAAGTTCAAGGGCGAGGCGTCCACCCTCAGCGTCGGCAGCGACTGTCTGATCCGTGAGGGCGTGACGATGAACCCGGGCACCGAAGGCGGCGGCCTGACGACCGTCGTGGGCGACAACTGCGCCTTTCTCGCCAACTCGCATGTCGGGCACGACTGCCAGGTCGGCAGCAACGTCATCCTGTCCAACAACGTCATGCTGGCCGGGCATGTGACCGTTGGGAACTACGTGATCATCGGCGGTGGCGCGGCGGTCATCCAGTTTGCGCGTGTCGGCGATCACGCGTTTCTCGGCGGCATGTCTGGCCTTGAGCAGGACCTGATCCCCTACGGAATGGCGTTGGGAAATCGGGCGCATCTGTCGGGCCTCAACATCGTCGGCTTGCAGCGCCGCGGCTTCTCGCGCGCCGACATCCACGACTTGCGGCGTGCGTATCGCTTGATGTTCGCTGCTGAAGGCACGATGTCCGAACGGGTGACGGATGTCTCGGCTGAGTTTTCGGGCCATCCCATCGTCGTCGAGATCGTGGAATTCATTCGCGCCGGCGGCAAGCGGTCGCTGTGCACGCCACGCGCTGCGCCCGAGGAATAAGCGGTCGCGTCTCGGGCAGGTGTGTGCCGTGCTGCGCATCGAAGGCATCGCTTCATATGATCGACGGTAGCTTTCCCGCGAACGCGCGCCTCGGCATTCTCGCCGGCGGCGGCAGCGTGCCGGAAGAGGTCGCGGCGGCGGCGGCATCGCGTGGTCACGCCGTGCATGTCGTCGCAATCGACGGCGAGGCCGACGCGCGTTTTCCCGGCGTGTCCGTCACGAATGTCGACTGGGGCCAGATCGGCCGCATGCTGCGCGCATTTCGCGACAGCGGCACCACGCATCTCGTCATCGTGGGTCGCGTGTCGCGACCCGATCTCACACGCGTGAAACCGGATTTCGGTCTCGTGCGTGCGATCCCGCAAATCATTCGCATCATGCGCTCCGGCGGCGACGATGGCGTGTTGCGCGGGGTGATCCGGTTCTTCGAAGGCCACGGTCTCAACGTGGTCGGTCCTGCCGATGTCGCGCCGGGGCTCGTCGCCGGCAACGGCGCGCTCGGTGAAATCGAGCCGAGCGCGACCGACCGCGATGATATCGAGCTGGGACTGAAGGTCGTCGGCGTGCTCGGCCGTTTCGACGTCGGACAAGGCGTGGTGGTGCGCAGCGGTACCGTCGTCGCCATCGAGGGGGCAGAGGGCACCGACCGCATG
>JAKAXS010000532.1 GCA_021816505.1 Pseudomonadota bacterium | reverse complement strand
AGCCCGCCAGCCAGCCATTGAAGTTTCCGGAGTTTTTGCAGTTGGCGGGCGCCGGTGGCGGCGGCAGCGCGGCGGTATCGACGGCTTGTGGCGGCCGCACGGCAGGCAGTGCGGCCGGAGTTGCGGTGGGCGGTTCCGGCGCGGCCTCCGTGGCCGGTGCTGCTGGCGGAGGCGCCGCTGGTTCAGCGGGTGCCGCTGGGGGCGCGGCCGGGCGAATGGCCGGCACGGCGACCGCTGCTGCGGCATCCTGCTCCTCCGGGGCGACGGGAGGGGGCGGGGCGACGACCGGTTTACGCACGCGCCGCTTCTGGGGGCCTTCGTCGCGAGGCCCGAACTGGATGTCCTGGGCGCCCGCAGAGTCCGGTGAAAGAGGCAGAACGCCGAGGCAGGTGATCGCTGCGAGGAGGGGCAGGAGGCGCGTCGTCGGCATGCGTAAGCCTTGCGGAATTGGAGACACCTGGAAAAAGCAACGTTATTGCCCGCGGTCAAGGCTGAACGGTGGCAAGCGCAACCGGCGCTGCCGCAGATTTGCATGGTGTGAAAATGCCAGGGGACAATTTGCGACACGATCTTGTTTAGTCGCTGTTCAAGCCACGAATTCTGGAACGGGTACGGTCAGTAGGTCATTGGGTACCAAGCGCCGCGAACGGATGAAGACGGACGCTGGAATTTTGGAGGGCCTAATGGGCAGGGAGAAGCTGCCACAACTCATCGTCGAAATCGGGGATCGGCTGAAGACCGAATTTGCGCCGCCGGTCGCGAGCGCTGATGATGTGGTCCAGGAAGCTTACGAGCGCCTGCGTCAGTCCGAGTTAAGGGAAGGCGATCGCGACGTGCGTTGAGCGCGGTTTCTCGGGGACGCGAGAGCGCTTAGCGGAGCGACCCGCTGGGAGATCAGGGATAAAGCTGAAACGTGTGCTCCACCCAACGATAACTTTGGGCGTCGCGGCGCTCCACATATCCGATCGAGGGAAAGGGCATGTGGTAGCCGATGACCGGCCACCGTTCTGTCGCAGCCATGTCGAACGTTTTCTTCCGCGTGGCTGCGGCCAGTTCCTTATCGATGTCGAACACGCAATGCCAATCCGGCCGGGCCAGCGATGCCACGTGGTGATGCGCGCAGTCGCCCCAGAAGAGGATGGATTTGCCTTCGCTCTCGATCACGAATGCAAGGTGTCCCGGCGTGTGGCCGGGTGCGGCCAGCGACCGGATGCCGGGTACGACATCGTCGCCAGGCTTGAGCATCGTGAACCGTTCAGCGACCGGAAGCGCGTTCGCACGGAAGACCTTTGCGAGATTCTCCAACTCGCCCGAGTGCTTGCCTTCAGGCGCCCAATAGTCGAACTCGGCGGCGGCGATGACGTAGCGCGCGTTCGGACAGAGCGGCTTGTCGCCTTCCATGATCCCCGCAATGTGATCGGGATGGCCATGGCTCAGCACGACGACATCGATATCCTCGGCTTTGAATCCTGCCGGGCCCAGCTGTTGCGCAAGCCAACCTCCCTTGGGACGGGGGATGAAACCTTGCGTGCCGTTTCCTGTGTCGAACAACACGAGTTCCTTGCCGGTATTGACGACCGTCGGTGAAAAACCCGGCTGATAGCGTGTTTCCGGCACGAGGTTCTCGCGCATGAGTGCGCGGACCTCGGGCTCCGTCGCGTTGGCGCCGATGATGGGAAAGGGCCCGTCGATGAAGGTCTCGCAGTCCATGATGGTGGTGACTTCGAATGCGCCGAGTTTGTAGCGCCAGCTTTTCGGCAAGGAGATGCCGAGCAGGGGAGCGGCTGCCTGGACCAGGCCTGCGCCGCCAAGCGTTGCGGTAGCGGCCAAGGCGCCCGCCGACGTGAGGAGATTGCGACGGCTGATGTTGAGTGTTGACGCGGTCATGCGGTCGGCTATCCCTGGTGAAGCTTGTCGATGGCGGCAAGCTATCGCCAATGGTTGAACGATCGCTTGTACAAACGTGCTGCACTCGCATCGAATACGCCACGTCCGCTCTGGTACGTGGGCGATGGCATTTCCACGTTCGCCGGACCGCTGCAGCGCAACGCTTTGCACAGCCACAGCGTGCCCGTCCTGCTCAGCGGGCTCTACGGCTCGTTCCGGCTGCGATCGGAAGGAGAACGGTGGGTGACGTGCCGGATGGCAATCGTTCCTGCGGGTATCCCCTACGAGTTCGACATGGCGGGCGAGCCGCTCTCCGTCATCTATCTGGAGCCGAGCGTTGCCGGCGTTTCGGCGCTGGTGCCGCTGCTGCGGGATGCGGAAGATCTGAGCGGGCTTCTGTTCAGCCGGATGGGCGAGAACTACGGGCTGCGCGCGTTCTATGAGGACGCGAACAGTGCAACCTGGGCCGGCGACGCATTGCGCGACGTCATCACGTTCTCAAAGGCGCGTCAGCGCCGCAGCATGGACGCGCGGATCGGCCGCGTCCTTCGCGACCTGCAGTCGTGCGCCAGCGAACGGCGGTCGGCCGTGGCGACGGCGCAATCGATCGCGCTGTCCTCGTCGCGGTTTCAGCATCTGTTTGCAGCCGAAGTCGGCGTGCCGTTCCGGCGCTATCGCGCGTGGCAGCGGATGTTGTTCGCCATTCGCGAGATCGGGGCCAACGGTGCGAACTTTACGACGGCGGCGCACGCTGCGGGTTACGCCGATCAGTCTCATTTCGCGCACCACTTCCGCCGCCTGTTCGGCGCCGCGGCGTCGCCCAGCATGAGTAATATCAGGGGCTGACGTTAATCGCTGCGGCGGCCGCTACAGCTGGTCTCCTGCCGTTACCGGCTGGCGCCGTAGAAATCTGTGTACCAGCTTACGAACTGTTGCATGCTGGCTTCGACCGGTGTTGACGGGCGATAGCCAGTCAGCGCGTGCAGCAGATCCG